>CAZVUK010000014.1:0-26671 GCA_964630225.1 uncultured Muribaculaceae bacterium | reverse complement strand
AACATAATTATCATTGAATCATGAAAAAGCGGACACTTAATGTTTCCATTTATAGGGAGTTTTTTAATGCCTCTAAATTTGACAAAATGACTTCTTTATGTTAAAATATGTTCTTGTCACGTTAAATGAGAGGTGTAATTTAAATGTTTTATGACGAACTGCAGGCTATAACTGCTTGTGAAGAGGAACCGTCCCTGATTTTCGAATTGATCAAAGAGGAACATTATAATATTGTCGATCAACTTCTTTCGAAGAAAAAGGTAGATATAAATACCTGTGATGATAATGGATCTAGCGTAATAGTTAGATTATTAAAAGCTGGACAGTATAATTTAGTGCTTAAGCACATGAAGAATATAAAATGGGAAGTAAATGCCCAAGATAAAGATGGTAATACTTTTGCCCATATCCTAGTATCAATTCAAAATGTAAAAATAATGGATCTTATTAAACAATTATTAAAGAATAAAGATTTTATTCCCAATATGAAGAATAACGATGGTGAAACAATACTCGATAAGTCGATAAGTGGAAACCATATCTATTCGACATTTAAAATACTTGAGGATGAAAGATTTAATAGTATCGATATAGCTTCATTTAAAAAGATATATGATACTTATATAAAATCTAATCAGTATGGAATGTACAGCAAGATAAATATTATTCAAATAATTGTCGATAATTTAGAAGATAGGCAGTTAGTCCCTAGAATGACTAAACTTATCGAAGATTTGAAAGAAAACTTTGATAAGATAAAAGATGGTCTATTTAAAAATAGTACAAAAGAAATAGAATTAATTATAAATAATGTATTATTAGAAAGTAATATTTAGTAAAATATTACTTTTTTAGTATAATAGATTAGTGAGGTATGTATGGAGTTTCCAGATTATGTAGAAGCTAGGAAGAGAAGTAAAGCTAAAGCTCTGACTAGACATTATGATATAGATGATAGTTTAATAGGTATTGCAAGGGGTAAGACCTACTTTTTGAGAACTTATGGATGTCAGATGAATGAACATGATAGTGAACATATGAAAGCTTTGATCGAAGCTATGGGTTTTGAAGAAACCGAAGATTATCGCAAAGCTGATCTAGCTATTCTTAATACTTGTTCAATTAGAGAAAATGCTCATAATAAAGCTTTCGGGATGCTCGGAAGATTTAAGCATGTTAAAGAAATGAGCAATCCTGATATGATAGTTGGACTTGGTGGTTGCATGAGTCAGGAAGAAGGTGTAGCTAAAAAAATATTTGATAAATACAAATGGCTCAACTTTGTCTTTGGAACACATAATATAGATGCTCTTCCAAGGCTAATTAAACACAGTTTAACAAACGATAGCCTCCAAATTGAAGTAGAGAGCTTTGAAGGGGATATCGTCGAGGGAATGCCTCTTAAAAGACTTAGTGATATCAAGGCTTTTGTCAATATAATATATGGCTGTGATAAATTCTGTACTTATTGCATTGTTCCCTTCACAAGGGGTGCTCAGCGCAGTAGAAAGCCCGAAGACATAATAAAAGAAATCGAAGATTTAAAAGTCGAAGGCTATAAAGAAGTTACTTTACTTGGCCAAAATGTCAACGCCTATGGTAAAGATTTAGATATCGCCTACAAGATGGAAAACTTACTCGAAGATGTTGCTAAAACAGGAATCGAGCGCATCAAGTTTATGACTAGTCATCCATGGGACTTTAGCGATGAGATGATTAAGGTGATAGCTAAATATCCAAATATTGCTCCCTTTATTCATCTACCAGTTCAGTCGGGAAGTACTAGAATATTAAAATTGATGGGTCGCAGATACACAAGAGAAGATTATCTTGAACTGTTTAACAAAATTAAAAAAGAAATACCTAATGTCAGTATTTCAACTGATATTATCGTCGGCTTTCCCGGTGAAACTGATGAAGACTTCGAAGAAACGATTTCTTTAGCTGACAAATGTCAGTTCGATAATGCTTTCACCTTTATCTTTTCAGAGCGAGAAAACACCGCGGCCGCGTTACTGCCAGATAAAGTAAGTAAAGAAGAAGCGGAAAACCGTCTAGCTAGGCTTAATAAAGTAGTTAATAAATATTTTCTTGAAAGTAATAAAAAAAGAATAGGTCAAATAGAAAAGGTTTTAATCGAAGCCAAATCTAAAAAAGATGGTTATTACTATGGTTATAGTGAAACTAATCGTCTAGTTAATGTAGCTTCTGATGAAAACATTGTTGGGAAGATAATCGAAGCTAAAATAGAAACAGCTAAAACATGGAGTTTAGATGGAAAACGAAGATAAACTATCGGCTCTTTTTGAAGAAGCATTAAATGAAATAAAAGAAAGCAGTACTTATAAAGACCTAATCGCTATTAGAAAGAAAATAGAACTCAATGATGAGATAACAAGCTTAGTCGCAAAAATCAAAGACTTACAAAAGAATATTGTCGCACTAGAAGTAGCCAAGAAGTCTACCACTAAAGAAGAAAAAGAATTAGCTCTTTTTCAAGAAAAACTTTTTTCAATCCCAATATATAATGAATATTATTATTTAAATGAAGAGATTCAAATAAAACTTGATACAATAACTAAAACAGTAGAACTTGCAATAAACAAAATCATTTCGTAGGAGGCCATATGATCAAGGTAATAGCTCTTGACCTAATCGGAGTATTAATTAGAAAAGACGATAGACTGCTAGAACCAGGCGCAGGGCTTAAAGCTAGCCCCAGTATATTTGATAGATTAAAGATTAAATATCCCCATATAAAAGTGGTGATAGCTAGTAATTATGATAGCTATATTAGACCTGTTCTTGAATATAATTATCCAGCTTGTGATAAAATCTTTTTATCTAGTGAAATATCTTATCGCAAACCTCAAAGAGAGTATTTTAACTATATTTTAGATAGTTTTGAAATAGCTCCGAATGAATTATTATTCTTAGATGACAGTTATATCAATACTTCGGAAGCTGGTAAAATGGGAATCGAAACAATTACTATCGATGAAGAAGATGATATTTTATCAGAAATCGATAAACTGTTAAGCAAAAATGGTTGACACACCATTTTTAATATTATATAATCGTAATGAATGGAGGTATATTATGGCAGTTAAATTAAGACTAACGAGAATGGGTGCTAAAAGAAGACCAATGTATAGAATTGTTGCAAGTGATGCAAGAAGATCTAGAGATGGTCAATATTTAGAACTAATCGGAACTTATAATCCTACGACTGATCCAGCAACCGTTAAGATCGATGATGAAAAAGCTCTTAAATGGTTATCAACTGGAGCAATTCCAAGCGATACTGTAAAAAGTTTATTCCAAGCACAAGGTATTATGAAAAAGTTTGCTGAAAGCAAAGTTAAACCTGTTAAAAAGGAAAAGAAAGAAACCAAGGTAGCGAAGAAGGAAGAAGTTAAGAAGGAAGCAGCTCCGGCAAAAGTGGAGAAGAAACCGGCAGCTAAGAAAGAAACAAAAGCAGTAGCTAAAAAAACGGCAAAGAAGGAAAGTAAATAATGGATTTAATATCATTAACTGAAGAAATTGTAAAAGCTTTAGCAACTAAAAAAGATGCTGTTGAAGTTAAAGAATTTCCGACAGAAGAAGAAAATACTATCTTGATTCAAGTAATGGTTGACGCTGAAGATATGGGACGTGTAATAGGAAGAGCAGGTAAGACTGCTAACGCTGTTAGAACCCTTGTTCAGGCTAGCAGCTACTTACAAGATAACAAACGTGTCAAAATTAATATAGACAGTTTTTAAGAAGCGTTAGCTTCTTTTTTATTGTTATAAGGCCTAAACTATATTATAATTAATCTCATAGGTGATGATATGAACGAAATAGATCTGCCAAAGCATGTTGCTATCATAATGGATGGTAACAGACGCTGGGCTAAAGAAAAGGGAAAAGATCCCAGCAGTGGTCATTTAGCGGGAGCTAAGAACCTTGAAAAGCTATGTATTCACATTTTGAAAAAAGGAATTAAAACCCTCAGCGTCTTTGCTTTTTCAACCGAGAACTTTAAAAGAGATCAAAAAGAAGTAGATTACTTGATGGAGCTATTAAAAAGATTTTTAAAAAGCAATATCTCTGAAGTTAAGAAAAACAATATTAGAATCGTTATTTCAGGAAGAGAAAATGGACTGCGTAGTGATATTATCGAAATAATCGAAGATACGGAAAAAGAGACGATGAATAACACTGGTGGTATACTTAATATCTGTCTAAATTATGGTGGTCAGCAAGAGATAGTTGATGCCTCAAAAAAGATCGCTAAACTTTACGCCGATGGCAAAATCGATTTAGATGAACTTGATGTAAAGAGCTTTTACCAGTATTTATATAAAGACTTAGACCCAATTGATTTTGTAATTAGAACATCGGGTGAAGAACGTATCAGCAATTTTTTAATATATCAACTAGCTTATAGTGAACTATATTTTACTGATAAATACTTTCCGGATTTTGATGGGGAAGAGTTTGATAAAGCACTAGATGAATATAAGAGACGACAAAGAAGATTTGGAGGATAAAATGAAAACAAGAATAATTAGCGCCATAGCCTTGGCTTTGATATTTATTCCATTATTGATACTTGGTAAATTACCGTTTCAATTACTAGTTTTAGTAATAGCCATTGCTTCACAACATGAACTATTAAAAGTACGTAGAGTTAAAAAAGAATTTCCTATCGGTATGGAGCTTGCTTCGTATATAATCGTAGGATTACTTACAATTATAAATGCCTCGACATCGAATTTAACTTTCGAGTTAGATTATCGGGTTATCATCGCAATGATACTTGTCTTTTTATCGTCGATGGTCTTTTACAATAATAATAAGAAATATAATTTAAATGATGCCTTATTTTTAATGGCCTCATCACTCTTTATTGGTATAAGTATGAATATTATAATATTACTTAGAAATTTTAATCTATTATATATTCTATATATTTTGATTATTACAACCGTTACCGATACCTTTGCTTTAATTACTGGAAAATTTATCGGTGCTAATTTACTAGCTAAAGATATATCTCCAAAAAAGACAGTCGAGGGATTAATCGGTGGAACCGTATGGGGAACTTTAACGGGAATAGTTTTCTATATGACGGTAATTGATCCAGGATTAAATTTACTTATTCTAGCATTTATGACTCTATCTATCTCGTTAATTGCTCAGCTTGGAGATTTAGTCTTTTCAGCAATAAAAAGGTACTACGATAAGAAAGATTTTTCAAATTTAATACCAGGTCATGGGGGAATACTAGATCGTATCGATAGCTTGATATTTGCGGTTCTTGCTTTTGTTTTGTTTTTAGCTATTCTATAAGGAGGAATAATGACTTTAATATATTTTGTTTTAATATTAGGAATAATAATTTTAGTTCACGAATTTGGCCATTTTATTTTCGCTAAGAAGTTTGGGGTTTACGTCTATGAATTTGCTATTGGTATGGGGCCTAAAATTTGGAGTAAAAAAGATAAAAAAGGAGAGACAGAGTATTCGATTAGGGCAATACCTATCGGTGGTTTTGTTTCTTTAGCTGGCGAAGATGCTACAATCGAAGATAAAAAGCTTAAAAAAGATCGTTATCTTTACAAAAAGCCTATTTGGCAAAGATTTTTAATCATGGTCTTTGGAGCTATGAATAACTTTATCTTAGCTTTTGTTTTCTTCTTTGTTTCGGCGCTTGTTAGTGGTGCTATCAATATGGATCCACTTATTTTTGATGTTACTAAAGACAAACCAGCAGAGCGTGCTGGACTGCTAAGTGGTGATTACGTCGTGGCTGTTAACGGCAACAAAACTAAGACGATCGATGACGTGCAGCTCTATATTGTTTTAGCTGATAAAAGCAAAGATATTACTTTCGAAGTAAAAAAAGAAAGTGGTACAGTAGAGTATAAATTTGCACCCGATAAGAAAAAAGTCGATGGTAAAACCAACTATATTTATGGACTAGAGTTTAAATCTAAAACAGAAAGAGGTTTTTTAAAGAGTATCGAGTTTGCTTATAAAAAATTCGGCGCTACTATTAGACAGATGAAAGTCGTTTTAACTAAACTCTTTACCGGACAACTGAGCTTAAGCAATCTAAGTGGACCTATTGGTATATTTGGTATCGTCGGCAGTGTCAGTCAGCACGGTATAGCAAGTCTTCTGATGTTAACAGCAGTCTTAAGCATCAATGTCGGTTTTATTAACCTAATACCATTCCCAGCCTTTGATGGGGGAAGAATAGTCTTCCTAATAATTGAAAAAATCAGAGGAAAAGCCGTCGATCCTAAAATAGAGAATTTAGTTAATACGGCCGGCTTTATCTTCTTACTTATCTTGACCGTCATAATCATGATAAGTGATGTCTTTAGACTGGTGACCTAATGAACAGACGCAGACTATTAAATAGATTTCATCGTCATAAAAAAGTTCATACGATAGCTTATTTCGAAGGCTTTGAATATGATGAAACCGATTTTAATTATATCGATAACAAAAATATTGTTAACTACGATGAAAAAACAAATGTCATACTTATATATATCATGATAACTTTAACTATTATTGAAACACTTGGTTTTATGTCAAAGAATGTTTACTAACATTCTTTTTTTCATCTTGTTTTAACTTATAAAACAAGACTTTTTAAAAAGACGGAAAGTTCTTTTTTCATTTACAAAGATATCATCTTTTAGTATAATCTATATGAATAGGATGGTAAGTTATGTACTTGAAAGAAATTGAAGCTTCTGGGTTTAAATCATTTGCTGATAAAATGAAAATAGATCTAGATGATAAGATAACTTGTATCGTAGGACCAAACGGTTCAGGTAAGTCTAATATAGTAGATGCTGTACGTTGGGTTTTAGGAGAGCAATCTGTCAAATCGTTACGTGGAGACTCGGGAATGACCGATGTCATTTTTTCAGGTAGTAAAAACAGAAAAGCTCTAAATGTAGCTTCAGTATCACTTCTTTTTGACAATAGTGATAATTATTTAAATTTACCATATAACGAAGTATCGATAAAGCGTAGAGTCTTTGCCACCGGTGAAAGTGAATTTTTTATAAATGGTGAAAATTGCCGCCTAAAAGACATAACTGAACTATTTATGGATAGTGGGATTGGAAAGGGTTCTTTTAATATTGTTTCACAAGGGGCTATCGATAAAATTATTTCGACTTCTAATAAAGACCGAAGAATTGTCTTTGAAGAAGCAGCTGGCGTATTAAAATATAAAACACGCAAGGAAGAAGCGTTAAACAAACTAATTAAAACCGAAGATAATCTAAATAGAGTAAGGGATATTGTCTCTGAATTATCGTTGCAAATAGATCCTTTGAAAGAGCAAAGTGCTGTGGCTAAAGAATATCTAAACTATAAAGAAGATTTAGAAAATATCGAAATAGCTTTAATGAGTCATGAAATTAGGACGATGAATTATAGTTTAAAGCAGAATAATGAGCTGATTGAAAAATTAGATGGAGAGATACTTAATCTAACTGTTTTTTCATCAACGGATGATTTGAAGATAAATGAATTAAAAGAAACGCTTGAAAAATTAAATGATGAATTAAGAAGTTATAATCATAAACTACTTTTACTTACTAAAGAAGAAGAAGAGTTAAATGGGGAGAAAAAACTTTTAGCAGAAAGAGCTAAATACAGTGCTGATGATATAAAAGTATATGATAATATTAAAGTTTTAAAAGAAAAAATAGCTAGTTTAAAAAATGAGATATACTCTAACGAAGAAGATATAAATCTAATTAACTTAAGCATTAAAAACGAAGAAGAAATTCAAAGTAAAAAAGAACTTGAATTAAGTAATATGAGACATCAGTACAACAATCTTGTCAGCGAACTTAATCACAGTCGATCGCAAGTTTTTAATCATGAAGAAAAAATGCGAGTTTTAAATAACAGTATCGAATCAGGTTCTGCCTATTCAACTAGCACAAGACAAGTATTAAATAACCCTAGATTAAGTGGGATACATAATTGCCTGGGTAATTTAATAGACACAGATATCAAATATGCTAAAGCTCTTGAAGTCGCTCTTTTAGCTAGTAAACAGTATATCGTAGTTGATAGCGGCGAAGATGCTAAGAAAGCCATTGCTTACTTAAAAGAAAATAACTATGGAAGAGCCACTTTCTTTCCACTGGACGCTGTTAAGCCCCGAGGAATAGATTATCAATCACTTGATGAAATCAAAGCTTTTACTGGCTTTATTTCGGTATTCATCGATGTTTGCTCATACGATAACATCTATCACAGCGTCATTGCCAATCAGCTTGGTAATGTCATCTTAGTTGATGATTTAGATACCGCTAATAAAATAGCTAAAAAAACAGCGAACAGATATAAAATAGTCACTCTAGATGGAGATGTTATTAGTGTTGGTGGAAGTATCACCGGTGGAAGTCTAAAATATGTCAGATCAACTATTAGTGATCGACAAGAACTAGAATTATTATCTAAAACAAAAGATAGTTTAATTAGCCTTATTAGTGAAACAGAAAAAGATATAAATCTTAAAAAAGAAAATCTCGAAACTTATGAAAACTTAATACTTGAAGGAAGAAGTAAAATAAGAGTTCTAAAAGATCGATACGAACTTAAAAAAGCAACTCTTGATATGAATAATGCTTCTTTAACGAATGCTCAAACTGAACTATCCAGCTTAGAAGCAGTGAGTGATTCAACTATTTCAAAAGAAGAAGAAAAACTAATGAATAAATACTACGAAGTAGTAAGAGAAAAAGAATCACTTGTTAAAGAGCTCAATAATAAAACCAAAGAACACGAATCTTTATCTAGTGACATTGAAGAAAAAGATGCCGTAAATCGAAGTAGTAATCTAGAGCTAAAACAAAAAGAAAAGAAAAGACATGACTTAGAACTGGCTAATTCGCGAATGGAAGTTAAACTTGATAACTATTTAAATTTACTTAATGAAGATTATTCACTTACCTATGAAGCGGCAAGCAGTAAGTATTTCTTGGAAATAGACCCTGAAGAAGCCATAAAAAAAGTAAGTAGCCTAAAACAAAAAATTAAAGATCTCGGCATGATTAATCTTACAGCTATCGAGGAGTATGAGCGTGTTAGCACAAGATATGAGTTTTTAATAAATCAAGAAAATGATTTAGTCGCAGCCAAAGCTACGCTGCTTGAAATTATCTCTGAAATGGATGATGTGATGAGAAGCGAGTTTAAACAAACTTTTGAAAATATAGAAAAAGAATTTAAACAAGTTTTCTCAGAATTATTTGGTGGGGGACAAGCAGAACTTAAACTAAGTAATCCCAATGATTTACTAGAAACAGGGGTAGAAATCATAGCATCACCACCAGGAAAAAAACTTACGACAATAAATCTCTTATCGGGAGGGGAAAAGACCCTTACTGCCATTAGTTTAATCTTAGCTATACTAAATGTCAGACCAGTACCATTTTGTCTGTTTGATGAGATTGAAGCAGCCTTAGACGAAGCAAACGTCGATAAGTTTGGGAAGTATCTTTCTAGATATAAAAATAAGACCCAATTCTTAATAATTACGCACAAGAAAAAAACTATGGAATATGCTGATACTCTATATGGTATTACTATGCAAGAGTCTGGTGTATCTAAACTAGTTAGTGTCAGAATGGAAAAACTAGGTGCCTAATATGGAAAAATTACAAAGTTTTTTACAAATTAGTCTTAATAAATCAACCAGTGATATAAGTAAAGAAGAATTAGCTTCGATTAAGAATCTAGTACTAGATGGCGTTGAAACAGGATATTATCAAATGTATAATCCAAGTATTTTAAATGACTTTATATATCTAGAACACTTAACGTTAAAAAACTTGAGCGTTAACAAGGGCTGGATTAATGAAATAATCAAATTATCTCACTTAAATAATATTAGCTTTATTAATTGTGATATCGAAACGATCAAGGACTTAATCAAAATAAGATTAAAGAATATAGAACTAAAATCTAGTCATTGTAACGATATCGAAGAGATAAACAATTTTAAAAACTTAAATTATATTAGTTTAATAGATATGGATTTACCAAGTTTAAATATACTAAAAAATTTACCTAATCTTTTAGAATTAAAATTATCTGGATCTAAATTTAAAGACACTCAAATATTAAGAACTTTCGATAGAATAGAGAATTTAGCGATTGATGGGACCGATATTATGGACTTAGATTTTATAAATGATCACATTAATTTAAAAAAGTTGTGTCTGTCTAAAGAGCAAATAGATAAAAACAGTAAATTAGTAGATGATTTAATATATCTAAAAATTGATATTTATGAAGAGGGAGTTATTCATTTAAATAAAATATGGGAGAGTAAATAACATGTTTGAAAGATTTGACGAACCCATCTTTCTTAGCTGTGGTAATAGTTTAGAAAATTAATTAGAGCAAGGGCTAAATCGATAAAAGTAAGGTGCGCAGTAAAACCTTATACTTTTGTTAATAAATACTTAGATAAAGTTGAAGAAATAAAAACAGAACGAATCGTAATACCGAGGAACTCACGAAAAAATTAAAATATTGGAGATTTAATAAAGCAAAAGCCAGGAACTGCAAGAAGTAGTAAGGCACAAATATTTAGTTCAGATGCTGTGTATAATAAAATATATAAACGCAAACATGATTACAACACTTTATATGATTTAGTTAGAATTGCAAAAGTCTTTGATGATTTCAAATTACAATATTATAAAGAAGAGACCGATCAAAATAAATTAGGTATCAGTCAAAATGGTAAATTCACAATCTTAGCAGTACTATTCTATTTCTATAAAAAATTATTTCTAAACGTTAGTAATGACATTGAAACTTTAGAAGATAATATATCTGGAGATTTAACTATTAACTATTCTGAAGATGATTATGAAAAAAAGTTGCACGATTTATTCAAATATATTATTAAAAGACTTTCGGATTTATATGAAGCTAAAAGATTAGATTTAAACTTAACAAGTTATTCTAACTTCTTTAAAACCGACAACAGACATATAGATATTATTCTAAAAGAATTTGATCGTCACTTAGAAGACGAGTGGGATCGTGATAAAATTTTAGATCTTATGAAAATATTTGTTGCTAAAGAATAATTAAATAAAACATGTGACTATATTCACATGTTTTTTTATGATATAATTTATACATAATCCCTGAGGTGCTTATGAATAATAAATTCAAACTAGATATTGAATATATTAATGCCAAGGATATTGTTGATATCAAAGCTTTTGCAAGCTCAAATGCTAGTGCCGAAGTTACTATTCGTATGAAATCAACCTATGGCTTAACTAGTGAAATGTTAAAAGAACTTGTGTCATTAAAGAATGTTTTCTTTAGAGTAGCTAGCGCATATACTCCTGAGTTTATTTCTAAATATAATAATGAATCTTACCTAAACAGTTTAAATATGTATTCGGTAATTGAACTCTTTCATATTGTCCAAAAGTTTGAACAGCTTGAAAACCATCTTTATGAACAATATAGCCCTTTAGCCAAAGCTTATGTTGTATATAATCAGCTTCGATCAAAAATCGTTTTTGACAGAGATGGTTCATCTGACCTTAAAGCTATTCTTAGATCTTCGGCCTCGAGTATGGGTTTTGCCCAGCTCAGCTTTGAACTACTTTCAAGAGGAGCTGTCAACTCAGAAATAGTCAGTGGCAAAGATACTAATCACATATGGAATTATTTCCAGTTTAATCAAAATTTTTATATGTTTGACTTGGCTCTGGACGCATATCTATTTTCTCGCAATAATAATTCTCCAGTTAAATACTTTGCCAATTATGATAATAATTTTGGAAGAAGTCATCGATTTAATGAAAACGAAAAAGTCAAACTGGATATGTTTAAAATACTATCTAAAGAAGAGCTTGAGCATTTAGACATCTTGACAACTAAAGAAATTAGTTCTTCTAAAATGTATCATTATATAAGAAAAGATAAGACTACTTTTGCTCTTGCTCGCCTGGCTACTTTAAAAAAAGGCAATCATGAACTGTTTAAATATCTTTATTGTGATACTGATAACAAAAGAAGTATTAGTGTAAAGATTTTCTACAGTGAGAAAGAGCTTTTTAGTATTGTCGATAATAAAAATTATTTAATTGGTCAATTAAATTATATGAACCAGATGGATAATAGTGGCATTTATGCTAAACAAGCAGCTGACATTCAAAGAACTCTAGATATGGTTGACAGAGATCAGCGTTATCTCAGTGAAGAGTTTTTATCTCAAGCAAGACTTGAAGAGTTTGCTGGCTCAGGTAATAGCTACATCGGTTCATATTATCTAGTTAACGGCGTCATCCAATTAGCCTTTGATAAAGATTATCCAAAAGAACAGGCAGTTAGTAGGCATTATCGCCGAACTGACGGTTCGACCTTTGTCCTCGAGCAAATTCCAGGAAACATATACACATATAATTATTATCACTTCGAAGATGATGCCGAAGTAGGAAGAATATATCATACGATCCTATACAGTGATACCGATATATTTAATTTCGATATAAAACTCCAGCTATATTTAGTAAATAGATTCTTAAGTGTTAAAAATATTCAAAAAGCTAGTTCGTATACTGGGGGATATCTAGGGAAATGTAACACGATGTTAGCTGAAAAGTTTGTCCAAAACATAAAGAGTGAATAATCTTTATGTTTTTTCTTAGGCTTTTGTTTTACTTAGATTTATTATATAATTAAATGGGTGATTTAATGTACGATTATATAATAGCAAAAGTTAATAATATAGATAGTAATAGTATTATTTTAGAAAATAATGGAATAGGTTATAAAGTATATACTCCTAATCCATATGCTTTTCATGAGGGGGAAGAATATAAAGTATATTTATATCAACAACTTAGAGAAGATGAGAATAGTTTATATGGTTTTAAAACAGTCGAAGAAAAAGCGATGTTCTTAAAATTGATTAAGGTTAAGGGTATGGGGCCAAAAACAGCTCTGCCTATCTTGGCAACGGGATCTATCGGTGGTATTATCGATGCCATCGAGCGAGAAAACATTTTATATCTTAAGAAATTTCCTAAGATAGGTGAAAAGGTTGCTAAACAGATAATTCTTGATTTAAAGGGAAAAATATCGATCGAGGGAGTTGAAAAGGTCAGTAATAATGCCGAAGAACTAGCCGAAGTGTTAAAGGGACTTGGTTATAAGGAAAAAGAGATAGCTTCGATTATTGTAAAAGTAGATGGTAATTTAGCGATTGAAGAACAGCTTAAAGAAGCACTTAAACTTTTGTTAAAGTAATGAAGGGTGGTAAAGATGGATAACAGAATAGTCTCAGGAGATGAGAATATCGAAGACAATTACGAAGAATCAATTAGACCGATAGTTATTGACGATTATGTAGGTCAAAGTGATGTCAAAGAAAATATTAGGGTCTTTATTAAAGCAGCTAAAATACGTGATGAAAGTTTAGATCATGTTCTTTTATATGGACCGCCAGGTCTTGGTAAAACAACGCTGGCTTATATTATTGCTAATGAGATGGGAAGTAAAGTTAGAACGGTAACAGGTCCATCGATTGAAAAGATTGGTGATTTGGCGGCTATTTTATCATCTATTGAGCCGGGTGATGTTTTATTTATCGATGAGATACATCGTCTTCCTGGTTTTGTTGAGGAGATACTTTATCCAGCGATGGAAGATTTCACCCTCGATATAATAGTAGGATCAGATTCACAGTCACGAAACATCAGAATCAATTTGCCACCATTTACAATCGTCGGAGCAACGACAAGAGTTGGCGATCTAACCAGTCCACTACGTGACCGATTTGGTATTATTTCTAAACTGGAATATTATAGTGATGATGAACTCAGCCAAATAATTAAACGTACGTCTCGTGTTTTAAAAATGGATATCACGGATGATGCTGCCGATGAATTAGCTAAAAGAAGTAGGGGAACACCACGTATTGCTAATAGAATCTTCAAACGAGTTAGAGATTTTGCCTTAGTTGACAATAAAGATACAATTGATTTAGATGTAACTAAAACGGCGCTTAAAAGACTCAAAGTTGATAAAGCGGGTCTTGATAACACCGATCATCAATTACTTCTTGGTATCATTGAAAAGTTTGGTGGCGGTCCAGTTGGTGTTGAATCGATTGCTAGCGTCATCGGTGAAGAAGTTACGACCATCGAAGATGTATATGAGCCATATCTCTTGCAAAAGGGATATCTAAAAAGAACTCCAAGGGGCCGAGTCGTAACGGAGCTTGCCTATAAACATTTAGGAAAGACATATCAAAATACCCTTTTTGATAATGAAGAAAAATAATGAAAGTAAGTAACTTTGATTACAAACTACCAGAAGAGTTAATTGCTCAAAGTCCACTTAAAACGCGAAGTGATTCGCGTCTTTTGGTCTTAGATAAAGAAAGTGGCAATATTTCACATGAAAAATTTGATGATATCATCAATTACTTTGAAGCAGGAGACAGCTTAGTTTTAAATGATACTAAAGTAATACCAGCACGACTGATTGGTAAAAAAGAAGATACTGGTGCTATTATCGAGCTCTTACTTTTAAAAAATACCAATGATAAAGTTTGGGAGGCTTTAGTTAAACCTGCTAAACGAATCAAAGTAGAAACAGTGGTGGTCTTTGGCGAAGGCCTCTTAAAAGCTAAATGCATAGTTAAAAAGGAAGAGGGTTTATGTGAATTTGAACTTATCTATGATGGAGTCTTATACGAGCTTTTAGATAAACTTGGAACGATGCCACTACCTCCTTATATTCATAAGCAGCTTGCTGATCAATCTAGATATCAGACCGTATATGCTAAAAATACAGGTAGCGCCGCCGCACCAACTGCCGGACTTCACTTTACGCCAGAACTTTTAGCTAGCTTAAAAGAAAAGGGTGTAAACATTACATATTTAACTCTTCATGTTGGACTTGGAACATTTAGACCGGTTATGACCGAGAATATCGAAGAACACAAGATGCATAGTGAATATTACGTACTAAGCGATGAAACAGTTAGGATTATTAACGAAACAAAAACAATGAAAAAAAGACTTGTCGTCGTTGGCACTACCTCAATTAGAGTATTAGAGTCCGTTATGAATAAGTTTGGTTATTTAAAAGCTGATTCTGCTACAACTGATATTTTTATTTATCCAGGATATAAATTTAAAATAGTAGATAATTTAATTACTAACTTTCACTTACCACAATCAACTTTGATTATGCTGGTATCGAGCTTAGCAGGTAAAGAAAACATAATGAAAGCTTATGAAGAAGCGATCAAAGAAAAATATCGTTTTTTCTCTTTTGGTGATGCTATGTTTATAAAAGGAGGAAAAAATGAATAAAATAATTTTTTGTTTCGATTCTTATAAATACACATCTCTTTTAGAAAGAACTAATGAAACGAACTTGAATAATGATAAATATATAAGCTTCAAAGAACTTATTAATAAGTATTATTTTTCGTATGATGAAAAGACAATCGCCTATCTAATTGATAATTATAAATATAATTATGATAAAGCTAAACTTATTTTAACTAATTTACTAGCTATTAAAGAAGAGTCGTATTCTTCTAAGAAGTTAGAGTTATTAAAAAATATTAAAATAGAACTGGATAGTAAGGGGTTACTTATCTACGATGATTTATTCAAAGACTATTTAAAAAGATTTGAACTTTTTTACGTAGACTCGAATATTGATAAATTTACTCTTAAACTACTTAATGAAATTGGAGCTACTAAAATCGCATCATCAAACCGCAATTATCAACATAACAAAATCAATGTCTTTGACAATATTAATATGGAGATAGAATATCTTTTTCAAAGTATAGCTAAACTTCTCTTGTCAGGCGTTTCTCCAAGCGATATTAAAGTCCTAGGATTAAGCCCTGACTACGAAAAAGAAGTAGAAAGACTATCTAATATTTTTGGTATTCGTTTTAATAATTTTAATACTTCATTTTATTCTTATAATTTTGTGAAAACATATAATCATCTTCTGGCAGCTAATTCCTCTTTTGAAGATGCTTTGACCAAATTAAAAGAAATATATAATCCGAGTAATATTAGATTTACTAGTTTTTATCGGCAACTGCTTCGAAATATAAATAAAGTTAATAATTTAGATATTAACTTTAATGATAAAAAAGATATGTTTAAAGCTCTGATTAAAAAGAGCAAAAGAAACATTCGTTTTAAGTATGAGATTTCATCACTTAGTTTAGATGATTTAAATATTAAAGATATTGATCATATTTTTATCACTGGACTTAATCAAAATCATTTTCCAAGAAACTATAAAGATGAAGATTATCTAAAAGATAGTGAAAAAGAACTATTGGGACTAGAGACTTCATTTGAAAAAACTATTCGTCAAAAAAAAGAATTGCTTAGTCTTATTCAAAATCACAAAGAAATATATATGAGTGCTAATTTATTTGCTGAGCAAGAACGAAAAACATCTTCACTTTGTGAAGAATTAAATTTAGAAGTCATTTTAAATTCAGAGTTTGATGAAATATATAATAATGAATTAGGTAGATATAAACTAGCTAAGTATCTTGATGAATACATAAAATATGATATCAAAGACCCTAATTTAGAGCCCTATTTAAGTAGCTTTGATATAGCTTATCGTTTGTATGATAATAAATTTACTGGAATTGATGAGAGCTTTAAAGAAAGAATCGGAAAAAAGTTGATTCTTTCATACTCATCACTTAATACTTTTAATCACTGTAGCTTTAAATATTACATCGAAAAGATCCTTAGATTAAATAAATACGAAGAAACTTTTTATACTAAAATTGGAAATTTGTTTCATGACGTTTTAGCTGAAATCTTTAGTAGTGATAAAGATATGCTAGTGCTTTGGGATGAAAAGCAAAGTATCTTTGAATTTAGCCAGAGTGAAAAGATTCTTTTAAACAAATTAAAAAATGAAATAGTGTTTATTGCCGAGCAAATTAAATCTTTTCATGATAAGAGTGAGTTTAAAGATATCATTACGGAAAAAGAAATAATTATCGATATCGATGAACAAACAAGCTTCAAAGGTTTTATCGATAAAATTATGCATGCCAATCTAAATGGTGAAGATTTGGTGGCGCTTGCCGATTACAAAACAGGTAGCAGCGATGTAAAAATCAAAAACTTAGATTATGGTTTTGATATGCAACTTCCTATTTACTGGTATCTCTTAAAACGCAGTGGTCTTTTTAAAAATCCAGTTTTTACTGGAATGTATCTCCAGCAGATACTTTTTGAAGAGACTATTGTACCAAATGATAAAAACAGCATCGATATAAAAACAGAAGAAATCAAGCTAAGTGGTTATTCGATAAACGATAGTGATAAAATTCTGCATCTTGATCCAACGGCCAAGGCCAGCCAGTACATTAAAGGTATAAAACTTACTAAAGAAGGAGCACTTCATAAAGTTAGATTACTGGAAGAAGCAGACGTTAAAACTATTGATGAAAAAACAGCTAAGAAAATAAATGAAGCAAAAGACAGCATTTGGAATGCTGAATTTGAAATTAATCCTAAATATTTTTCAAATAAGTTAATGGGATGTCAATTTTGTAATTACAGAGATCTTTGTTTTAAAACGCCCGAAGATATCAAATACTTAGAAGAAAGGAACTCAGATGATGAAGTGGACGAGTGAGCAACTTAAAGCAATCGAAGAAAGTGGTAAGAACATCATTGTTTCGGCTGGAGCAGGTTCTGGAAAGACGGCTGTTTTAACCGAGCGCGTTATTAGAAAAGTTAAAAGTGGCATAAGTATTGAGAACTTACTTGTCTTAACTTTTACAAAAGCCGCGGCTTTTGAAATGAAAGAACGCATTAAAAAGGAACTGACTAAAGAACTATCTCTATCTAAAGAATTAGAACTAGTCGATAGTAGCTATATAACTAACTTTGATAGTTTTTCGACATCGATTGTCAAAAAATATTATTATCTTCTTGGTATCAGTAGAGACTTTTCGATTATTAATCAAACAGTCCTCGATTATCAAAGTACTAAAATTTTAACGGAGATTTTCGAGGAAAAATATAATGAAGAAGACGAACGGTTTTTAGATCTAATTGCTAGTTTTTGTGTAAAAAAAGATCAAGCTTTAAAGAAAGATATATTAGATATATATAATAAGATTGATTTAAAAATAGACAAGAAAAGATATTTAGATAATTATATAAATGAATATTTCAATGAAAGCTTTATCGAAAAATCATATTCAAACTATGAAAAGTTATTGTTTAATGAGCAAGATAAAATAAAGACTTTACTTAGTGATTTGTCACTGGTAGCTACTGAAGACTACTATAATAAAATAGCTCTTATTATAGAACCTTTCATAAATAAAGACTATCATCATTTATTTATGACTAAAGTAGATATTCCAAAAATTCCTTTTAAAAGTGGGGAAGAGGTCGGAGTAGTTAGAGCAAAGCTAAAAGAAGCATGTGAGGCTCTCGTTCAAATGATCAGTGCTCCGTCTAAGGAGAAGGCAATAAAAACTTACATGAGTACTAAGTCATATATCGAAGAAATCATCGAGATAATCTCTTTACTTGATGAAAGATTAAATAAATTTAAATCTTTTCATAATCGTTATACTTTTAGTGATATAGCTAAGATGAGTATTAACTTAATCAAAAACAATTCGGAGATAAGAAAAGAGATGCAGGATAATTTTGAAGAGATAATGGTTGATGAGTATCAAGATACATCGGATTTGCAAGAGGAGTTAATTACTTTGATAGCGCAAGATAATCTTTATATGGTCGGTGATATCAAACAGTCTATCTATCAGTTTAGAAATGCTAATCCCCATCTTTTCAAATCTAAATATAAAAACTATGCTAAAGGTCTAGATGGTATTAAAATTGATCTACAAAATAACTTTCGTTCTAGGCGGGAAGTAATAGATGATATCAATCATCTTTTTGAAAAGATTATGACTGAGGTAAAAGGTGGTATCTCTTATCATGATGATCAAGCGATGGTCTTTGCTAATACTAGTTATGAAAAAGAAGAAATTTCAAGTCGTAAGATGAAGATTTTAAATATTGACTTCGAAGGCTATGACAAAGAAGATACAGAAATATTTGCTATGCTTCGTGATATCGAAAACAAAATTAATAACGCTTATCAAGTATTAGATAAACAAAGTGGCTTGCTTCGTCCTGTTAGACCCGGAGATTTTGCAATTTTAATTGACCGCTCAAATTCGTTTGATAAGCTTAAAAAAATCTTTGAACATGAGGGTATTGCCGTCTCAAAATTTACTAGTACCAAGGTTCTTGATTACGATGAAATATATATTATAAAAAACATATTACAGTTAATAAAATGTCTGGATGAAAAAGACTTTTCAAACAACTTTAGATATGCCTATACAAGCATAGCTCGAAGCTTTCTTTTTGCTAAAACTGATCAAGTAATATTCGATAGTTTAAATAAGAATCTAATTTTTGAAAGTGACATTCTAAACCTAGTTAAAGAACTTCAAAAAGATATAAATTATTTAAATGTCAAAGAACTGTTAAAGGAAATATACAAACGCTTTGCTTTTGTCGAAAAGATCCCTACAGCAAGTGACTTGGAACCAGCTTTACTAAGACTGGATTATATTGAATCAATTGCCGAAGAATGTGATAATCTTGGTTTTGATTATAAATATTTAATCGATTTAATCGAAGTAGCTATTAGCGAACAATTTAAAATGGAAATAAATTTAGAACCAATTATCAGTGATAGAGTTACCCTTAGAACCCTTCATGGTTCTAAAGGTCTTGAGTATCCTATCTGTTATTTTCCGTTTTTAACTAAAAAATTTAATACCGATGACATGAAGAGTAAATTTGTTTTTTCTGATATTAGCGGAATTATAAGTCCATATAAGGACGAAGGATTAAGATATAATTTCTTCAGGGAACTATATAAGTTTAATTATTATCAAGATATAATTAGTGAGCGTATTAGACTCTTTTACGTAGCACTGACCCGTGCTAAAGAAGAGATAAACATTCTAACGACTTTTAATATTGAGAAAGAATATAGCGAAAAAGAAAGACCTATTTCTTTCCAAGAATTATTATTTTCCGTTTATCCACTTATTAAAAAAGATATGTTAGAAATTAAAGCGTCCCAGCTTTATATAACTAAAGATTATACTTTGGTAAGTAAAAAAAATTACAAAGAAAATTTAAAAAAAGCTCCATCAGTTAAAGTAAAAGAATATTATCTTGATAACCCTATTTTAAATGAAGAGAGCTATTCAAAAACATCTTTTGAAATAGTTAGTCCGGAAGAGCAAAAATATATCGACATGGGTAATAGACTACATTATCTTTTAGAACTAGTTGATCTAAAAAAGCCAAAACTTGATAAAGTAAATGTTAATGATCAAAAAATTATTCAAAACTTTTTAAACATAGGACTTGATTTTTCATCGGCAGAAATCTATCAAGAATATGAATTTATTACCGAAGAAGATGGAAGCATAAAGCACGGTGTTATCGATCTGATTTTAGTTTACCCTGATAAAGTAATCGTTATCGATTACAAATTAAAAAGCACCAGTGATAAAGCTTATGAAAAACAACTTATGGGATATAAAAAATATATTGAGAATAAATTATCTAAAAGATGTGAAACTTATCTATACTCACTTATCGATAATAAGCTAGTGAGAATAGTTTAAAAAGTATTTTACATAAAATAAATATATGCTATAATTTAAAGAGAATAGAATAGGGAGGAAATATATATGAAGATTAGCGTAGCTCCAACAGTTGCTAAGAAAATTTTGTTATTTCCTTTTACTGTTCTAAAGTATTCTTTTCGTGGAGCAGCTTTTTTAGTAAATAGTATTAAAGCCCCTGAAAAATTGGGTGCTTTTGATCCTAATCGTTTAGAAGGACTAGCGCTTGAAGCAGAGCTAGATAAAGTAAAGCAACAAAGTTCTGACTTTAAAAATAAAACAGAAGTTCAAAAGGTTGTCGATTCTCGTAAAGATATGAACTTTAAGTATATTGCCAGAGATGACTTTGGTAACCAGGTTAAGGGTAAGTTTGATGCTCCGTCAGTTGGCGAAGCGGTTAATTTCTTAAAGACCCAATACGATGAACTTATCAGTATCGAAGAGCTCGGAGCCGGTTCTAAAGACATAAGCTTTGGTGGTGGTAAGATACCGCTCGGAGCATTATCTTTTACTCTTACTCAGCTTTCAACTTATATTAAAGCGGGTATTCCGCTTATCGATTCGATGAGAATCTTATCTCGTCAAACAACTAATCCGGGACATCGTAAGATATTCCAAAAAGTCGTATATCAGCTCTACCTAGGAGAGAGTTTTTCAGAAGCTCTCGAAAAACAAGGTAAAGCTTTTCCTCATTTCTTAATCAGTATGATTAAAACGGCTGAGATGACCGGAGACCTTCCGGGAACACTTGATGAGATGGCCGAATACTTTACCAAGCAGGAAAAGTCTCGTAAACAGATGCAATCCGCTCTAGTTTATCCCGCGGTTATCTTTACGATGGCGATGGGAGCAATCGTCTTCCTTGTCATGTTTGTCGTCCCGCAGTTTGTCGATATGTTTAAATCAAACAATGCTGAACTACCAGGCGTCACACAGTTCATACTAGATGCCAGTAACTTCCTGCAAAATTATTGGCATATTACTTTGCTTATAATTGTAACTATTATAACTATTTATATACTGACCTTTAAAAATTTCAAAGACTTTCGAAAGACAATGCAAACCTTCTACATGCATACCCCGGTTTATGGACCAATTATTATTTATAATGAGGTAGCTAATCTAACGAGAACTTTTGCCTCGCTACTTAACCATGGGGTCTTTATTACTGACAGTATGGAAATACTATCAAATATTACGACAAATGAAATATATCGTGAAATAATCAATCGTACGTTAATCGGTCTATCTAAGGGAGCGAAAATTAGTGAAACCTTTCGCGGTGAATGGGCTTTCCCCGTTGTTGCTTACGAGATGCTTGTAACAGGTGAGTCAACGGGACAACTTGCTCTAATGATGGAAAAAGTTGCCGAACACTTTGGTAACTTGCATGAAAACTCTGTCAATACTCTAAAAAGTTTACTTGAGCCGATTATCATCGCTTTCCTAGCTATTGCCGTGGGATTCATTATGATTTCGATTATCATGCCGATGTTCGAACTATATGGTCAGATTTAGGAGAAAACAATGGAAAGCTATTATTTACTATTATGCTTTATATTCGGTTTGATGCTAGGTTCCTTTTACAACGTCGTAGGTTACCGTTTGCCCAATAATATATCGATTGTAAAGCCTAGGTCTTTTTGCCCAATATGTAAAAACCAGTTAAAGTGGTATGAAAACATTCCACTTTTTTCCTATTTATGGCAATTTGGAAAGTGTCGTAATTGCCAAGCACCAATATCACTTTTCTATCCTATGATCGAACTAACTACTGGAATTCTCTTTGCTCTTTCATACTATCTTTTTACTTTTAGTCCAATGTTTTTCATATCGATTATAATCTCTTCTTACCTTGTCATTGTTATTGTAAGTGATAGTAAATATATGATTATTTCTGATGAAGTAACCATTGCAGTATCGCTACTTCTAGTTATTATTAGATTAGTTACAGCAAGTCCAATCGATATCATATATTACATCGTTTCAGGAGCAGGTCTTTTTTCAACAATGTATTTACTAATGTTAGTTGGCAATAAAATTTTTAAGAAAGAAAGTTTAGGTGGGGGAGATATAAAACTGATGTTTCCGGTTGGCGTTGCTTGTGGCTTTCCCCTAGGATTATTTTCTATTTTCCTAGCTAGTGTTGTCGCATTACCTATATCCTTAGTCTTTTACTATCGCAGTAAAGATAACATTGTACCATTTGGCCCCTTTCTATTAATTGGTGCCTTGATGGTAATTATATTTAGAATAGATTTGACTAATTTACTGTTTATTTAATTTGTTAAATAAGCTTAAATAGTATATAATATGAAATTGGAGGAAATATGACTAAAGAAATAAAAACAAAAAAAGATAATAAGCACACAGTAGTTGTCCGTTTTGAAAAAGATAAATGGCATAAGGCTATCGACGCTGCTTTTGATAAGAAAGTTAAAGACGTATCGGTCTCGGGATTTAGAAAAGGTAAAGTACCGAAAGATGTATATTTAAAGAAATTCGGTAAAGAATCTTTATATATGGATGCCGTAGATACGTTAATTAATGAAGCTTATACTAAAGCACTAGCAGATTCTAAATTAATACCTATCGTTAAACCGAATCTTGATATTAATAGTTTAGATGATGATCATGTCGAGTTTCAATTTATTTTTACAACTCGTCCTGAAGTAAAAGTTAAAAAATATAAGGGACTTAAAGTAGCTAAAGAAGATACTAAAGTTACTAAAGATGAAATAGAGCACGAAATGGGGCACGTCTTAGAGCGCTTTACCGAAATGAAAACAAAAAAAGGTAAAATAGCTAATGGTGATGTCGCGGTAATCGACTTTGAAGGCTTTAAAGGAGATGTCGCTTTTCCAGGTGGACAAGCTGAGAATTATGAACTTGAAATTGGTAGTAATTCATTTATTCCAGGCTTTGAAGAAGGACTGATCGGTCTTGAATCGGGAAGCAAAAAAGATATTAAGCTTAGTTTTCCTAAAGACTACCATGCTAGTGATTTAGCCGGAACGGAAGTTGTCTTCAAAGTTAAGGTTAATGAAGTTAAAGAAAAACTTGCTCGTGAATTTGACGAGAGTTTATTCGAAGACTTAGCAATCGACGGCGTTAAATCGAAAAAGGATCTCGAGGCTCATATTGAAAAAGATATTAAAAGCCGTAAAGAGTTTGATGTCGATAACAAGCATGTCGATGCTATTTTAGAAGCAGTTGCTAAAAATGTCGAAGTAGATATTCCAGAAGAATTAGTTGATGAAGAGTCTGAAAGATTAATTGCTAGATTCCAAGAACAACTATCAATGCAGGGAGTTAACCTCGATTTATACTACCAACTAAGTGGTACCGATGAAAAAGAATTAAAGAGTCAATTTGAAAAAGAGGCTTATAAAAATGTTTTATATCGTCTGATGCTCGAAGAGATTGCGGGTATTGAAAAAATTGAAGTTCCAAAGAAAGAGATAGATACTCAAGCTGATGAATTAGCTAAGAGATACAATATGTCTAAAGAAGAGTTCTTAACTAACTTTGGTGGAACTGAAATGATTGAATATGATCTAAAGATTAGAAAAGTTATCGATTTTCTTAAAGAAGATAATAAATAATAGCGCTTTTAGCGTTATTTTTTATTGTCAAATAAAGCCTTTATATTAATTTCTATATCTTTTAATTTTAAAATACTTGTGTTATCATTAAATAGAATAGAGGAGTAGCGCATGAATAACGATCCAAATACAAAACCAGCAGTTCCGCAGGTGCCAGCACCACCAGCACCACCAGTTAAAGTGGGACTAGCTAAAGAAGAAGATATAGTCGTAGAACTAAGTCCTAAAGATAAACTGAAAAAACAGATGGCTTTTGTCGCTATCGGTGTTTTAGTTCTTTTTATCTTTCTGCCGTTCCTACTTAGATTAGATCCTAATTATGAACCTAAGATGGTTGAAAAACTTGTCGAAAAGAAAGTGAGGGTTGATGTTCTTACTTGTACGTTTACGACACAGAATGATCTAAATAAGAGAGACTTTCAAATTACTAGTAAATATGTCGATTCTAAAGTGGTAAACAGTAAGTTTGTTTATAACTTTACAGATTTATCGAATAATAATGCTGCTGAACTGGATAAAGAAGAGTTTGATCTAGAAGAATATAATAAAATACTCTTAATTAAATCGAAAGCTATTACTAAATTAGAACAAGGAAACAGTTTTACGGTCGACGTTGATTATGAAAAGGATCCTAAAATTAAAAATATGTCTCCACTTAACAAACATAATAAAGATTTAACATCACAGGTTAAGATATATGAAAAAGAGCAACCTTTATGTCAAATTTCTAAACAACCAGAAGTGGTAATAGAGAAAGTTATTTTAGTAGAAAAGGGGTAATTATGGAAATAATAAACGATATTAATAAACATATATTTAGGGGCTATGACATTAGAGGAGTTTATCCCAGCGATATAGATGTCGATGTAGCTTATACTATCGGTAAGAGTTTTGGGACATATATAAAGAAATTTGCTAAGAATAAATGTGTCGTTGGTCATGATAATAGATATTCTTCATCGGAACTGACCGATGCTTTGATCAAAGGTATTCTAGATACTGGTATCGATGTTTTTAATATTGGACTAGTTACTACTCCAATGTACTATTTTGCTTGTATGTCGCTAGATATACCAAGTGGAATGATGGTTACAGCAAGTCACAATCCTAAAGACGATAACGGTTTTAAATTTGCTTTTGATGAAAGAGGAAATGCTAGGGGTGAGATGATCGAAGAATTTTGTGATTTTACTTTTGCTGGCAAGTTTGACTTTGGCACCGGCTCACTTAGAAATATAGATATAAAAAGACAGTATATTGAATTTTTTAAATCTAGTCTAGATTTTGGACCAAGGAAAGTTAAAGCAGTACTCGATCTTGGTAACGGAACAACATCGTGTGTAGCAAGCGAACTATATAGTAACTTTCCAGTTGATGTCGATATCATTTTTGGTGAATCTGATTCAAGCTTTCCCAATCACCATCCTGATCCTTGCGTCGAAGCTAATCTCAAAGACTTAAAGAAAAAAGTTAAAGAGTATGAAGCCGATCTTGGAATAGGTTTTGATGGTGATGGTGACCGTATCGGTATAGTCGATGAAAAAGGAAGATTTATTCCAACCGACAAATTTATGATAATCATAATTAGAAATATAATTGATTTAGTAGATAAAAAAGAATTTTTATATGATGTTAAGTGTAGCAAAGCCCTAAGTGATGAAATAGAAAAACTTGGTGCTAAAGGAATTTGTTATCGTACTGGGAACTCTTATACCAAAAGTAAAGTACTCGAAGATAACATCCCCTTTGGCGGAGAGTTATCAGGGCATGTCTACTTTAATGATAAGTGGCCAGGCTTTGACTCCGGTTTATATGCGGGTCTTAGATTACTTGAAATATTATCGAAAACCGATAAGAAACTAAGTGAATTACTAGATGGCATAAACGAGTATCATTCAACCGAAGAATTAAAGTTTGTTTCAACTGATGATAAAAAGGGTGAAGTAGTCGATAAAATAAAAGATTATTGTAAAAAGAAAAAATATAATATTATAGATATCGATGGCGTAAGAGCGAACTTTGAGGACGGATGGGCCCTTGTTAGATATTCTAATACTGGACCAAACATAACGGCAAGGTTTGAAGCACACACGAAAGAGCGACTCGATGAAATATCCAAAGAATTCACTAGCTTAATCGAAGAATATAATAATTAAAAATAGATGACTGTAGATAATACAGTCTTTTTCCTTTTAATAAAAAGTAGATATGCTATAATTATTTTATATTGTAGGAGGCTTTATGAATAAAAAGCTTTTACTTTGATAGAATTACTAGCTGTAGTTATCATACTTGGACTTTT
>CAZVUK010000013.1:8246-29092 GCA_964630225.1 uncultured Muribaculaceae bacterium | reverse complement strand
TATTATACATTGTTTTTTCCAACTTTTGGAAGCCATTTCAATTCTCGTTGGTGCGGGTGACAGGAGTTGAACCTGCAAGCCTTACGGCACTAGATCCTAAGTCTAGCGCGTCTGCCAGTTCCGCCACACCCGCAAAAAAAATAATGGTGGACCTTATAGGGCTCGAACCTATGACCTGCCGGTTATGAGCCGGATGCTCTAACCAACTGAGCTAAAGGTCCATCGCTTTTTAATAATACCATATAAGTATAGGTCTTTCAAGTAATTTTTAATTTTTTTTTGATATATAATAATTGATATACAAATTAAATAATGATATAATTTATTCATAATAGGAGGCGACTATGCATAAAGATTCTCACAATTTTGATGATATTGATAATTTAAATGAAGAAATATATAAAGCTAATGAAATAGTGCCACTTAATGACGAAGAAAAGAAAGCTTTTCGTAAACAAATTCTCAAGCTAATTGGAGTAGTATTATTGTTTACTACTATCTTTCTCATCTTTAATCTTGTGCTTCCCTCATTTAATACCAAAAAGAAGAAAGCAGTCGAAGTAGATGTCGAAAATAAAGTTACTTTAGCAAATGCTGAAGATGGAGATATCTCACTTGATAATAATGAATTGTTGTCATATAATAAATTGATTGATTTTTCTTATCATCCTAATAAAGTAATCGATTTAATAGATCTTTACAAAGCTCCTTTTAAAGTCGAAGACTTAGATAAAAATTATCAAATGTTTTTTGTATCAAGAAGTGATGAATTTAAAGCCTATTTACAAAAAAATGAAATTAATACTTGTAATAATTTAAAAGATATTAGTGAGAGTGATTTAGTATCACTGCTAAAAAAATCACTTAATCTGAATTTAGAGGACTACCCCAATTTTAAAACAGTGTTGCCCTTTAATACAAAAGAACAATTCACTAGCTTAAGCTTTAGCGAAGAATCATACAAATTATCTTGTGAAGCTTTAGCTGAAACAATTGATAGTTCATATATTAAAACAAGAATAACTAGTGCCAGAAAAATGGGTGACAGTATTTACATAGAACAAAAAGCTATCTTTATAAATATCAATGGTATATTTAGTGATCCAGCTTTTAGTCTTAAACTTCACGATAATCCAAACGCAGAGATAGATAAGTTTTTAACTCGTACTAATAGTTATACATTTATCTTTAAACAAAGTGGGCAAAGGTTTTACTTATATGAAAAACAATAATAATTTAATTGCTTTTATCGATCTTGATGGGACTCTATTAAGAGAGGATAAATCTATCAGCGATTACAATCAAAAAGTAATCGCTGATTTTTCTGCTGCAGGTAATTTAGTTGTCTTGTGTTCGGGTAGATATAGTTCCTTTGTTATGGATAAGGCTTTAAAGATCGCTGCTAGTGATTATTTGATTTCAGATAATGGTTCACTTGTTTATAACTACAAAACAAAAGAGATAATATATGAAAATCCACTTGATCCACTTACACTTAAAAACCTTCTTAGATATGCCAGTGATAATGAACTTGGTATTATCCTAAACTGCTTTGAAAAAAGATATAGAAATGTATATAGTCTTCATAGTGAAATAAAAGATATTATCGATATAGATAATTTTGATGAAAAAGTGTATCAGCTGATAGTCAGTACTGCTGATATGGATAAAGCAAATGACATCGAAGATTTTTTAAATCATTTAGATGGTTTTGTAATTAATTATAAATCGGTTGATTTAATACTAAATAGATTTAATAAATATGGTTATGGTTATGATTTAAATAAAGAGGGTAATAATAAAGGAAATGGCATAATTAAACTCCTAGAATATCTAAATATAGATAGAAGTAGGAGTTTAGCAATCGGGGATCATTATAACGATGCTTCGATGTTTAATGTCGTAGCTTTTAAAATAGCGATGGACAATGCTTACTCATCACTTAAAGAAAATGCCGATATAGTTACGGATAATAATGAGAATGATGGAGTAGGGAAAGTACTAGAAAGGATTATGGAGCTAGGAAGATAATATTTCTTTTATTATCTAGCTTTGTTATAATTAAGTTGGTGATATAAATGTTAAGTTTTATAAAAGATACTAATATTATAAGTAATGATAAAAAAATTATCGATAATTTAAGGGGTTTAGCAATAGATACTATAAACGAAGCTAATTCGGGGCATTCAGGAATAGCTTTAGGAGCAGCTCCAATTATCTATAGTCTTTTTGCCTACCATTTAAAAGTGGATAAGGAACATCCTAGATGGATAAATAGAGATAGATTTGTCTTATCAGCGGGTCATGGCTCAGCTCTTTTATATTCAGCGTTAACGATGCTGGGGATGATGAAAATGGATGACTTAAAACAGTTTAGAAAAATTGATTCGATTAGTCCTGGTCATCCTGAGTACGGGGATTATGTTGATATGACAACAGGACCACTGGGACAAGGCTTTGCTTCCAGTGTCGGTATGGCTATCGGAGAAGCTAATTTAAGAGCGACTTTTGGTAAAGATATTATCGATAATTATATCTATACTTTATGTGGTGATGGTGACCTGCAAGAAGGAATTAGTTATGAAGCTGCTTCCCTGGCGGGGCATCTTAAGTTAAATAAGTTAATTGTTTTATATGACTCTAACGATATAACCTTAGATGGCGAACTAAAGATGAGTTTTAGTGAAAATATAAAAATGCGTTTTGAAGCGATGAACTGGAACTATCAGTTAGTTAGTGATGGGGAAAGCTTTGAAGCCATAAATGAAGCGATAAACAAAGCTAAAACCAACGATAAGCCATCGATTATCGAGATTAAAACCGTAATTGGTAAATACTCGAACTTAGAAAATACTCATAAAATTCATGGTGTAGCACTATCTAGCGAAGAGATAAGTAAAATTAAAGATAAGCTCGCTGTAAGAGATATGCCTTTTACTTTAAGTGATGAGGCTGTAAGTTCTTTTGTTGAAAAGAGCACCGCCTTAAGCGAAGGACTATATACAAAATGGGAACACAACCTAGAAAAGCTTGACAGTAAGAAAAGAAATGATTTAAATTATTTTATTCATAATACTAAAGCAATCAATATAAGTGAGTTTGATGATTATGAATCGCTCGATGAAGAAGCTACAAGAGTATCATCTGGTAAAGTCCTTAATGCTATTGCTAAAAAAATGCCTGTCTTAATCGGTGGATCAGCCGATCTTTCATCATCAACCTTTGTCAAATTCGATATTAATGGCAACTTTGATGAAAACAATAGAGGCGGACGTAACATCAATTTCGGAGTCAGAGAGCACGCAATGGGAGCTATCGCTAACGGTTTAGCTACTTACGGCTTTACTCCAGTAGTATCGACTTTCCTAGCTTTTAGTGATTATTTAAAACCTGCTTTAAGAATTAGTGCTTTAAGTAATTTACCTGTCATCTATGCCTTTACTCACGATTCTATTTCACTTGGTGAAGATGGTCCAACCCATCAACCGATAGAGCAGCTTGTCTCACTTAGAGCAACGCCAAATGTCGATGTCTATAGACCAGCTGACTTAAACGAAGTTTTAGGAACTTATAAAACGATTCTTAAAAACAGGAGACCGGCAGCAATTGCCCTTTCTCGTAACAAAGTTAAGGTAATGGAAGCAACTAGCGTCAGCGAAGTAGCTAAAGGAGCTTACACTGTTTACGAAGGACAAGGTCCACTTGATGCCATCATTATCTCAAGCGGAGAAGAGTTACATATCGCTGCTGAAGTTTATCAAAAATTAAGTGAAAAAGGCTATAGTATTCGTCTTGTTTCAATGCCTTCGATTGAACTGTTCGAAGCGATGGACGAAGACTATAAAAGTAGTTTGCTCTACCGTGATAAAACTTTTGTCATCGAAGCTTCATCAAGCTATTCTTGGCAAAAATATGTGCCCGATAGTAAACACTTATTTACGATTGATACTTTTGGTGCTAGTGGTAAAAAAGAAGAAGTCTTGGAAAAGTTTGGTTTTAACAGTGAAAAAATTGCTAAGTCAATCGAAACTATGTTATAATTTTTAAGCGGAGGTAATATGTTAGTAGATATTTTACAAGTACTATTTGGTGTCTTTGTCGGAGGCGTAATCGGTTTTTTTGTAAGTCGTAAATATATGATGAGTTACTTTGAAAAAAACCCACCGATAAGCGAAGATATGATTAGAGCACTGATGGCGCAGATGGGCCGAACTGCATCACAAAAACAAATTAATCAGATGATGGCAGCGATGAAAACGACTAGTCCCAACAAAAAGTCAAAGAAAAAGTAGTCAAGCTACTTTTTTTATGTACTTTTGTTGACTATATATATCTTTTATGTTAAAATCTTTATGTTTGTACCTCAGTGTTCAAACCGCATTAAAAAGGTTTTAAAACGTAAGTACCTTAAGAGCGAGTCTAGATTATATAAAGGAGGTAATTATGAAAGCAGTTATCAAAACAGGTGGAAAACAGTACTATGTTGCCGAAGGTGATATCATCTACGTCGAAAAGTTAGATGCTAATGTCGGAGACGAGATTGTTTTTAACGAAGTTCTAGCTTGTGGTGACAAAGTAGGTAATCCATATTTAAAGGGTGCTTCAGTTACTGGTGAAATTACTAAAGAAGGTAAGCAAAAGAAAATTAAAATCTTTACTTACAAATCTAAGGATAGAAGTAACCGTAAGAGACAAGGTCATCGTCAGCCATATACACAAGTAACAATCAAAGCAATTAAGGCTTAAATCATGATAAAGATCGAAGTATTTAGAAAAAATAATGACTTAAGTAAAATAACTATTACTGGTCATGCTAAATATGATGAATTAGGTCGCGACATAGTTTGTGCTAGCGTATCTAGTATAGCGATAAGTAGTATTAACTTAGCTATTAAAGTAGATGATAAAGCACTTACTTATAGTGACAATGATGGATATCTCGAAATAAATATACTAAAAGATGATATATCTTACATATTTATAAATATGCTTGATATGTTTAATGAATTAGAAGAGACTTATCCTCGTAATATTAAAATTAAGGAGAAATAATATGAAATTATTAAAATTAAATATTCAATTATTTGCTACTCATAAAGGACAGGGTTCTACTTCGAATGGTCGTGATTCGGCTGGACGAAGACTTGGTGCTAAAGTTGCCGATGGACAACAGGCTACGGCAGGATCTATTCTCTATCGTCAAAGAGGAACTAAGATATTTCCTGGACACAACGTTAGAAAAGGGAAAGATGATACTTTATACACTACTATCAGTGGAGTAGTAAAATATGAGAGACTTGGAAAAGATAAAAAACAAGTAAGTTGTTATCCAGTCAGTAATTAAAAAGTACTTTCGTACTTTTTTTATTTCGGTTTTTTGTTTATAATATAGAAAGAGGTACTTATGTTTATCGATGAGACAATAATTAATGTTATAGCGGGTAATGGGGGAGACGGATGTCTTGCTTTTAGGCGTGAGAAATTTGTACCGATGGGTGGACCTTACGGGGGTAATGGTGGTAAAGGGGGAGATGTCATCTTTAAAGTAGATGAAGGGCTTCGTACTTTAATCGATCTAAGATATATGAAAACAATTAAAGCTGATAAAGGGGAAAACGGTAAGGGTAAGAATCAAGATGGGGCTAAAGCTAAAAACATCGTTATTTCTGTTCCGCAAGGAACGGTTGTAAGTGATGCCGTAACTGGCCAGATTCTTGCTGATTTAAACGAAAAAGATATGGAAGTTATTATCGCCTTTGGCGGACGAGGAGGTCGTGGAAACACTGCCTTTAAGACTCATGCTAATCCAGCTCCAAACTATGCTGAAAACGGTGAGCCAGGTGAAATTAAGGAACTTAAAGTAGAACTTAAACTGATGGCTGATGTCGGACTAGTTGGGCTTCCAAGTGTTGGAAAAAGCTCGATTATTGCTCAGATATCTAAAGCTAAACCAAAAATCGCTGCCTATCACTTTACAACCCTTTCACCTAACCTTGGTGTTTGCAAAAGTAAAAGTGGCTATAGTTATGTCGTTGCCGATCTACCCGGTTTAATCGAAGGAGCATCCGAAGGTCTAGGTTTAGGGGATCGTTTCTTAAGACATATTGAACGTACACGTGTTATTGCTCACGTCATCGATATGGGGGCAGTAGAAGGAAGAGACCCAATCGAAGACTATAATATAATTAGAAAAGAATTAACAAGTTATAATCCCAAGTTACTCGATAGACCTGAACTAATTATTGCTAACAAGATGGACCTAGAAGGAGCTAAAGAAAATTTAAAGCTTTTCTCTAAGCAAATCAAAAGTGAAATTATGCCGGTTTCAGCTGCAACGGGGGAAGGTCTTGATAAAGTCGTTGATCGCTTGGCGGAGATACTTAAAGATATACCAATAACGGAACTTTATGAAAAAGATGAACAGTTATCACATGTTTTATACAAATTCAGAAGCGAAAAACCATTCTACATTGAAAAAGAGGGAGATGTCTTTGTCATAAAAGGAGAAAAAGTAGAAAAACTATATAAGATGACCCGTTTTAATACCGATGAAGCGGTCGAACGTTTTTCTAGAAGTTTAAGGAAAATGGGGATCGATGATGAACTTATCAAAATGGGCGTCGAAGAAGGGGATTTAATTAGAATCGATAAATTTACTTTCGAATTTAAATAAAAAGAGGTGAACCATGAAAACAAGAGCAGAACTTAGACTTATTGCTATTCTCTTACTATATAAAATCTATATTTTTAGAAATATAGATCTTTCATATGATTTAGATAACTTTTTAGAAGAATATAGCGAAGATGACCAATCGTTTTCGGCGCAGCTCATAAGTGGAGTCATCTCTAATGAAAAAGATATTACTAAAATGGCTAATAAATATTTGGAGAACTGGACGATAGATAGATTAAGTCTAGTTGATAAAGCTATTTTGTCGCTTGGTATATATGAACTTTTATATACTGATGTTCCTAATATCGTAGCTATTAATGAAGCTATCGAGTTAGCCAAAGCTTACAGTGATGAGAAAGTCGTTAAAATGATCAATGCGACTTTGGATAAGATACTACATAACGAGGCCGAAAATGAATAATAATTATATTACGGTTTCACAATTAAATAAGTATTTAAAATATAAATTTGATAATGATAGTAACTTAGTTGGCATCTATCTAAAAGGAGAGATATCTAACTTTAAAGCTCACAGTAGGGGACACTTTTATTTTACTCTAAAAGATGAAGATTCAAGAATTAATGCTGTCATGTTCGCGGGCAATGCTTCTAAGATGAAATTTAGTCCTGAAGATGGGATGAAAGTCTTAGTGACAGGCCGGGTATCGGTTTATGAGACTAGTGGATCTTATCAAATATATGTCGAAGAGATGCTGGAAGACGGCATAGGTAATTTATACTTAGCTTTTGAACAATTAAAAAAGAAGTTAGAGGCCGAAGGATTATTTGATCCTCGTCACAAAAAAGCCCTGCCTAAGATGCCCAAGCGAATCGGTATTATTACTGCACCAACCGGAGCAGCGATAAGGGATATCTTATCTACGTTAAAGCGTCGGTGGCCGATTACTGAGGCGATAATCTTTCCTTGTTTAGTTCAAGGAGAGCTAGCCAAAGATGACATCATCAGGAATTTAGACTTAGCCAAAGACTACGATCTCGATTTAATAATTCTAGGTCGAGGTGGAGGATCAATCGAAGACCTCTGGCCCTTTAACGAAGAAGTAGTTGCCAGAAGCATCTATGCTCATCCCGTTCCAATTATTTCAGCAGTAGGTCACGAAGTAGACTTTACGATAAGTGACTATGTGGCCGATCTTAGAGCAGCAACTCCAACCGGAGCAGCCGAACTAGCCGTTCCTGACAAAAACGAATTTAGTAATTATCTGCGCCAGATTGAAATCCGATTATCAAAAAATGTCTTAACGACTGTAACAATGCACCAAAAGCATTTAAAATCAATTAAGACTAGTTACATCTTTGCTAATCCTGCTAATTTATATCTGGCTAAAGAACAGTATTTTGACAATCTTTTTGAGCGTCTAAAGCTACCGATTATGAATATTTTACTAGCTAATAAAAAAGATATAGAAAACTTATCTAGTAGACTAGTCCCAGCCACCGTTAAACAGCTTGATTACAGCAAAAACACTTACGGACGTATTCTTAGTAGTCTTGAAGCTATTAACCCTATTTCAACCATTAAAAGAGGTTATTCGATAACTCGATATAAAGATAAAATTATAAGTAAAACTAAAGATGTTAAAAAAGGAGATCGCCTCGAAATAGAACTATCTGATGGTAAGATAGATACAGAGGTATTATAAGGAGAAATTATGACTAAAGAAAAAGAAAAATCATTCGAAGAAAGTCTCGCAGAATTAGAAAAGATCGTCAAAGATTTAGAAAATGGTAATGTATCATTAGATGATGCTATATCTAAATTTAATGAAGCAATGAAATTAGCAAAATTTTGTGATGAGAAATTAAAAACGGCCGAAGAAAACATTAACAAGATTCTCGGTAAAGATGGTAAACTTGAAAACTTTGAAATAGAAGAGTAAAAATTTGTAAAACGTTTTTTAAAAATAGTGATAATTCTTTATTATCATTTATTTTTTGCTATAATTTATATAGGTGATAATATGTTTAATAATAATTTTAATCGACCAAATATGAATAGGCCTGGTGGTCCTATCGCTGGAATGCCAAAGCCTGGTGGTCCCGCTGGTCTTCCAAATAGACCAAAAAATATCGGGGGAATCACCAAGCCCATGGCTAAAACTAACCCCTTTGCTAATGTCCACACGGATAAAACAGGCAGCGCCAAGCAGATTATGAACTCCCAAGGACAAAACTTAATACATAATGATCAAAGAGGAATAAAGCCATAATTTATTCTTTTTTTATGTACTTTTATAACATTATATTGTATAATAACTTGCCAAAGGGCATAGTATGGAAGAGTCAATAACTAAGTTAATACATTATTTAACTGACGTAAGAGTTAAGATGCAAAAGGCTAGTACTTTAGATGAAGCTAAACTACTGTGCAGTGACTATTTAGTTATTTTTAATGTGCTTAATAGATATTTTAAAGACGACGATTCGGTCGCTCATGAACTGATCAAATTTACTGCTTTAGCTATAAGACTTAATATTGATATCAAAGAAATATGTTTTTCTATGCCAACTAAAAAAGGTATGACTAAGCTTGTGATAAGTGAATCAATGGCTTCTCTTGAAGACAAATATGTCGAAAAAATATTTAGAAACCTAAGTTTTCCAGTATATGAAGATGAACATATCAATGAAATAATTAAAGCTTTTGTAAGCAAAGAAAACTATCCTTTAGCTGAGATATATCAGCAGATGAAAGATGAGCGGATTATCAAACTTCCAAGACTTGAAAAAGATGATTATGTTTCGCTAGGAGCAACTGTTCTTCCGCAAAGTAAAAGCCTAGAACCACTTATTTTTATCAAAGGTATTCAATACCTTGAAAATACAATGATAACACTTCATGAACTAGCACACATCTATCAGCATCAAAGGATGGATAGAAATTATCACTCTGACTTAAACATAGAAGAAATATACCCTAAAGTTATAGAGACAGACTTTATTAATTTTTTAAAAAAAGATAAATTAATTAATTCGAAAGAAATAACTCAATTAGAAAGTATATTAGATATATTACTGCTCGAAAAAATAGCTAAGTTTTATCAGTATCAAACTAAAGTTGATCATAGGTCTGCCTCTTTCACTGCCGATTATCTGATTCTGCTTTATTAACGGTTGGCAGAGACCACTTTAAAACATCAGAAAAATTAATGTTCTTAAACACCAAAGGGTCATCAAACAATGATTATTTAGCTGCTTTTGGTGAAAGTGAAGAAACACTTGTCAAAGAAAAAATACTTAGAAAAGAATTACGCAGTAAATATGGATTTAATCCATTTAGGGGGTTATATGAAACTACAAAATAACGTTTATCAAGATATTAGAATAATAGAGTATAAGCTTAGTAAAAAAAAAATAAAAATGAAATTGTCAATCTTTTTGCTGATTATGAACAATTAATTGAAATATTAAAGTTTATCGATACTAATGAAAAAGTTACTGAAATGGATAATCGTCTGGAATTTTTAATCTCTAGGTATATCAAGTTTGAAGATTACGATAACATAGCTGTTAAAAACTACATTTCTCTCGTTAAAAAGAATAAATATAACAACAAATTAAATTTAGATGAATCCGTAAATGATTATTTTAGAATTTACTGTCTTTTCGCTGAAGAAAATAAAGAATTAGATCTTCCCAGATACAGTTATAAAGAACTATTAGAAATAGTAGATAATTTTTGTCGTGAAGAGACAAGATTAAAACCATTTTTTGATAAATTAGTTAAAACGGGAAGAATATCTATTTTAGAAGAGAATATCAATATAAAAAATTGTAATGGTTTCTTTCTAAAACCCCATAGTGAAAGTTTTGAACCATACATCATAACAACTAAAGATAACACTATTGCTAGTAGTAAAATAATTGCTCATGAACTTGGTCATTATTTAGATTATTCACACAAAAAGGATCGCTACGATGGAGCTCTTGCTAATGAAATATTACCTATTATTTACTCTAAAAAGTTTCTTGATTATGTTAAAGATAACTTTAGTGAAGATGAATACTTAGCTGTAGCTTTGGAATATGATAAGCTGACCTTAGCACTGCACGAGACTTATAAGAACAAAGACAAACTTAAACTCGGATATTTTAAGATTCCTGATGCAGATACTTATATTAGACATAGCAAGTATTATAAATACGCTTTAGGTTATCTAGTAACATTAAATAAAGATTACATAAACGATGATGAAATAGAGAGATTTTTAAAACTTAGAAAGAATAATGTCAAAAACTCATTGGCTTCTTTTAATTTAATAGAAGAGACCTTATATGATGAAAAAGTGCTAGCAAAACGTTTTACAAATAGAGTTAAATAATAGCTCTTTTTTTTTAGCAAAAAGACTTGACAAGTGCTAAATATTATAATAAACTATCATTAGCACTCAAAAAGAAGCAGTGCCAGGAGGCGGATATGATTCTTACTGCAAGACAGAGCTCTATGCTTAAAATAATCGTCGAAGAATATATTAAATCAGCTAAGCCGGTTAGTTCTAATCTTATATGCGATGGCCTTGATTGTTCCTCAGCGACCGTTAGAAATGAAATGGTCTTGCTCGAAGAATATGGTCTTTTAGAAAAGACTCATACTTCATCAGGAAGAATTCCTAGTGAAGAAGGTTATCGTTATTATGTCGATAATTTATTAGAAGCTAAAAAGATCAGTGGCGAAGATATGTTAAAACTTCAGACAGTGTTTAAAAACACCCAGTTAGAATTATCTGACTGTCTAAGTAAGAGTTTAGAATTAATTTCGGAGATGACTAATTATACCTCAATTAAATTGGGATCGACATCAAGTGATAACAAACTAAAAGAAATAAGTGTCATACCACTTGGTAATAATCAGCTAGTCGCTGTCGTTGTTACTGATAAAGGTTATGTCGAACACAAAAATATCGAACTTAGAAATATCGATTTAGAAGAGGTTAAAAAGACCGTAGCGATGATCAATAAAATGATTGTGGGAACGCCGATCGATGAAGTTGCTTCACGCTTAGAGTTTGAAGTAAAACCAGTGATAGCTAAGGTTGCCAAAGAGCACGAGCAGTTATATAATGCTTTCTACGATGTTTTTAGTAAAATTCAAGAAACGAGATCGGAAGTAGTCGGACAAAATAGAATGCTTAAAATTCCTGAGTTTAGATCAAACGTATCTAAAGTAGAAACACTCTTAGATAAACTAGAGGTAAGTAATTTAGTTAATCTTATCGAAGAGGATGAAGAAGGAATAAAAGTCTACATCGGTAGTGAAAATAAACTTGACGAAGAAGTTACCGTTATTAAAGCAAATTATAAGACTGGTAACGAAGAGGGAAGCATCGCCATTGTTGGACCTAAGAGAATGGATTACGAGCGTGTATTAAATATACTTAACTATATTGCAGAAAATATTGAAGGACAGGGTGATAAGAAGTGACAAAGAAAAAAGAAGATTTAAGCGAAGAACTAAAGCTTGATGAGATCGATATCTTCGAAGAACCAGAAGCAGAACTAGTCTATAAAAACAGAATAGGAACACTGGAAAACAGAGTTAAGATGCTCCAAGCGGAGATGATTAACTTCAGAAGAAGAAAAGAAGAAGAACTTACAACTAAACTTAACTATGCTAAAGAAGACATCGTTTTGGATATCCTTCCAATCTGCGATAACTTCGAACGCGCATTAGCGCAACAACATGAGAATAATCCAGCCATCGATAAATTTTTAGATGGATTTGAAATACTCTATGCCCAGCTTAAAGAAATGCTAAAAAAATATGGAATAGAAGAGATTGCATCACAAGATCAAACATTTGATGAGAATTTGCATGACGCTGTCCTTGTAGGAAAAGATACAAATAAAGAAGACGGAACGATACTTGAAGTATATACTAAAGGTTATCGTTTAAAAGACAAGGTAATTAGACATGCCTCCGTCAAAGTAAATAAATTAAATTAAGAAAGAAGGAATAAATATGAGTAAAATAATTGGAATTGACTTAGGAACTACTAACAGTTGTGTAGCCGTTCTTGAGGGTGGACAACCACAAATAATAGCTAATCCAGAGGGAGATAGAACAACTCCGTCGGTTGTAGCTTACAAAAAAGGAGAAAAAATTGTTGGAAACGCTGCTAAGCGTCAAGCAATAACTAATCCAGACACTGTATCATCGATTAAAAGATTGATGGGAACAAGTAAAAAAGTAGAGCTAGATGGTAAAAAATATACACCAGAAGAAGTTTCAGCAATGGTTCTTGGATACATGAAAGATTATGCGGAAAAATATCTTGGGGAAAAAGTTACTAAAGCTGTAATTACAGTTCCAGCATATTTTAATGATGCTCAAAGACAGGCAACTAAAAATGCTGGTAAAATCGCAGGACTTGAAGTTGAACGTATTATAAACGAACCGACCGCTGCCGCTCTTGCTTATGGACTTGATAAACAGACAGATAGTCACACTATTCTAGTCTATGACCTAGGTGGAGGAACCTTTGACGTTTCGGTTATGGAACTAGGTGACGGTGTTTTTGAAGTATTATCGACAGCAGGTAATAATAAACTTGGTGGAGATGACTTCGATGAAAAAATTATGGATTACTTAATCAAAGAATTTAAAAAGGAAAACGATGTCGACTTATCTAAAGATAAGAGAGCTATGCAAAGACTTAAAGAAGTAGCAGAAAAAGCTAAGAAAGATCTTTCAAGTATGACGACAACACAAATATCTGAACCATTCATCTCACAAGGAGAAGATGGACCACTTCATTTAGAAGTAACACTTACTAGAGCTAAGTTTGAATCATTGATCGAAGACTTGGTCGAAGATTCATTAAAACTTGTTAAACAGGCGCTAAAAGATGCTAAGATGGACAAGAAAGATATAGATAAAGTATTACTAGTCGGAGGATCAACTAGAGTTCCACTAGTTCAAGAACAAGTAGAAAAAACACTTGGACAAAAATCTTCTCATGAAGTTAATCCTGATGAAGTTGTCGCAATGGGAGCGGCTATCCAAGGAGGGGTACTAAGCGGAGAGGTAGATGAAATCGTCTTACTTGATGTTACACCTTTATCACTTGGACTTGAAACATTAGGTGGTGTTATGACTGTTTTAATACCTCGTAACACAACGATTCCAACAAGTAAAAAACAAGTCTTCTCAACAGCAGCTGATAATCAGCCAGCTGTAGACATCCATATCTTACAAGGTGAACGTTCAATGGCTGCTGATAACAAAACACTTGGTAACTTCCAGCTATCTGGAATACCAGCTGCGCCTCGTGGCGTGCCACAAATCGAAGTTACTTTTGACATCGATGCTAACGGTATTGTAAACGTTAAGGCTAAAGACCTTGGTACTAACAAAGAACAAGCTATTACAATTACATCAAGCACTAGCTTAAGTGATGAAGAAATTGAACGCATGATGAAAGAGGCCGAAGAAAACAAGGCTGAAGACGATAAACGTAAAGAAGAAGCCGATGCTAGAAACGATGCCGAGCAGATGATTTTTCAAACAGAGAAATCACTTAAAGATTTAGGTGACAAAGTAAGCGAAGATGAAAAAGAAGAACTAGAAAAGAAAATTGCTAAACTTAAAGAAGAACTAGAAGATGGAGACATCGATGAGATTAAAGAAAAAACTGAAGAACTTAAAGAAAAAGCAATGAAACTTGCAGAACGTATCTATCAAAATGCTAATGCTGAAGCAAATGCAACCGAAGCTGACGATAAAAAAGACGAGGACAAAGTTCAAGAAGCAGAGTACGAAGAAAATTAATATTGTAAGGTTCTAGATAACTAGAACTTTACTTTTGTGAAGGAGATTTATGAATAAGAAAGACTACTACGAGACACTAGGCGTTGCAAAAACAGCTAGTCAAAGTGAAATTAAAAGTGCCTTTAGAAAATTGGCTAAGAAATATCATCCCGACGTATCTAAAGAAAAAGATGCCGAAACAAAATTTAAAGATGCACAAGAAGCTTATGCTGTCTTATCCGATGAATCTCGCAGAAGTCAGTATGATCAGTTTGGTCACGCGGCCTTTGATCAAAATGGGGGAGCTGCATCAGGTGGTTATGACTTCTCTGGCTTTGACTTCTCCGATATCTTCGATGGCATTTTTGGTGGTTTCGGGGGATTTGGAGGATTTGGAGGAGCAAGAGGTGACGGACGAACCAGGGGAGAAGACAGACTTCTTCGCGTTAACTTAAGCTTTGAAGAAGCAGCCTTTGGAGCTGAAAAGAAATTTGAACTGGAACTCGAAGAGCCTTGCGATACATGTGACGCTAAAGGAGGACACGGAGAACACACCTGCACAACTTGTCACGGCAGTGGTTTTGTAAACCAGGAACAACGCACGATCTTTGGGGCTTTCATGTCTAGATCGACTTGTCCTAAATGTGGCGGTAAAGGAAAAACGTATGACGAAGTCTGTAAGACTTGTCACGGTAAAACAAAGGTCCTTAAAAACAAGACCATCACGGTAACTATTCCATCTGGTATCGATACCGGTAATAGACTCCGACTATCAGGTAAAGGAGATGCCGGCACAAACGGCGGACCAAATGGTGATCTTTATTTAGAATTTATCGTTGCTCGCCATAAGTTATTTATGCGCGATGAAGATGACTTGTATATCGATTTGCCTATCACTTTTAGTGAAGCAGCCCTGGGTGCTAAAAAAGATGTTCCACTACTTAAAGGAAGCGTTAAACTAAATATACCCGAAGGATCTAACACCGGTGATAAACACCGTCTAAAAGGAAAAGGTATTGATAACGAAACAACTGGACGAAAAGGAGATATGTATATAAACATTGTCGTTCGTAGCCCTAAAAATTTAAGTAAAGAACAAAAAAAATTACTTCAAGCCCTGGGTGCTACCGACATTGAAGACACAATGATTAAAGAATTTAAAAGTTTAAGTAAATAAAAGAGCGACTAATGTCGCTCTTTTTCTAATGCTTCATATACTTTTTTGATATTAACCTCATAGCCACTGTCTTTTGGTATGTAATATTTTTTGTTTAGTAAATTATTAGGTAGATATTGTTGTATCACAAAGTTGCCAGGATAATCATGTGGATATTTGTAAATTTTGCTACTTATTTTAATAGTCGGGGGAATTGGATCGCACCTTCCACTTTGAACATCTTCGATAGCCTTAGCAATAGCTAGATAAGCAGAATTAGATTTAGGAGAGAGGGCCATCTCTGTTACTATGACGCCAAGAGGGATTTTCGACTCTGGCATACCTATTAATTCACTTGTTTCAATAGCGGCCCTAAGCTTTGGACCAATTCCAGGGTTAGCCAGTCCGATATCTTCGTAGGCTATGACACTCATGCGCCTATATATTGAATCAAAATCACCATATTCGATAAGTCTTGCCAAGTAGTGCAAAGAAGCATCAACGTCGCTTCCTCTAATCGACTTTTGAAAAGCACTTAAGAGATCGTAGTGACCATCTCCGCCTTTATCTGCTATTTGCATTGGTTTATTATTAATCTCTGAGATATGTTCAAGACTTATCTTTTTATCACTTGAAGTATAGTAAGCGATTTCAAGTAGGTTATAAGCAGCTCTAAGGTCTCCACTAGAGAGGTTTACTATATAATCGAGTTCTTTACCACCTATTGATATACCATCTAAATCCGGATGTTTTGAGGCCTTTTTTAGGCCCTTTAGCACATCTTTATTACTTAATGCCTGCAACTCAAAGATTTGAACTCTGCTTCTTATTGCTGGGTTGATACTGTGATAAGGATTAGATGTCGTTAGACCTATCATTGTAATTAAACCATTTTCTAAAGCCGGTAATAATATATCTTGCTTATCTTTATTTAGTCGATGTATCTCATCCATAACTAGAACGATGCCTTCGTATAACTTGGCTTCTCTAATAACTGTATCGATATCTTCTTTTTTATTGACAACAGCGTTTAAAAATCTAACTCTAAAGCCCAAATCATTTGTTACTGCCACCGCTATACTAGTTTTACCTATACCGGGAGTACCATATAAAATCATCGAAAAAAGCTTCTTATTTTTAACAAGATTACTGAGTACTTTTCCAGAACCAATAAGATGTTCTTGTCCTAAGACATCTTTAAGTGAAACTGGTTGCATTTTAATGGCCAAAGGTTTATCCATGCTTATCACTTCCTAATTTTTATTATATCATGATATAATTATTATAGGTGATAAAATGAGAAACGATATAGGAGATTTCATTGAGTTTATAGTCGTCGAAAAAAGACTTAGTGAAAACACGAGAAAAGCTTACGAACGAAATTTAAAACTATATATGAACTTTATGAAAGCTAGGGATATAGATAAGACTAGGGAAATTAAATCTAGTGATATTAAATCCTATTTAAAATCGATCGACCAACAAAAAAAAACCAGTATTTCTCATAAACTTACCACTATTAAAGAGTTTCATAACTATCTATTTCAAACTAAGCAAATTAAAGAAGATTTAGCCAAAGATATAAGTAGACCTAAACTTGATAAAGTTTTACCTGTGGTATTGGCGGTCGAAGAAGTAGATAAATTAATGGAAATAGAGCTGATAACTAAGTTTGACTACCGCAATAAAGCTATGTTAGAATTGTTATACGCAACAGGTCTTAGAATTAGTGAAGTACTAGCTTTGACTCTGGGCGATATCGACATAGAAGCTTGCTACATAAGATGTATGGGTAAGGGTAGCAAAGAACGTATGGTGCCAATTGGCGAATACACCCTCGAATATTTAGAAAAATATCTTGCTATTAGAAATGAGTTTATAAATGACAAAACGAAAGATGAACTTTTTCTAAGTAATCGGGGAACAGCCCTCGATAGGACGACTTTTTTTAGAATTGTAAAGAAGCTCCTTGCTGAAAGAGGAATATCTAAAGATGTATCACCTCATACACTAAGACACAGCTTTGCCACGCACATGCTCGATTATGGAGCCGATTTAAAGACCATCCAAGAGCTTTTGGGTCATTCGGATATCAATACTACTAAAATATATACACATATCAGTAACAATAGATTAAAAAAAGATTATGAAGATTATCATCCCAGAAATACGAAAGAAGGTTAATAATGAAATTTAAAAGAATATTTGTCCTGGTGCTTGATTCACTTGGAGTAGGGGAAGCAGTAGATGCTGCTGATTATGGTGATAGTGGGTCCAGTACCTTAAAACATATCATCGAAAACTATGAATTATTTATTCCTAATTTGGAAAAGTTAGGTTTTTTAAGTACGCTTACAATGGAAGATAATCCTAAAACAGATGCTTACTACACTATTGCTAGACCAAACAACATGGGCAAAGATTCTTTAAGTGGTCACTATGAAATATTTGGTCTTAAAAACGAAACAGCATTTAAAACCTTTTACGATAAGCCTTTCCCTATCGAAATGGTCGAGGCTATCGAGAAAGTGATCGGTCAAAGAGTAATTGGTAACAAAGTAGTAGCGGGGGATGAAATCATCGAAGAACTAGGGGAAAGACACCTCGATTATGGAGCCTTAATTCTCTTTAGTTTTGCCGATTCGACGTTGCAACTTGCTGCTCACGAAGATATCGTGCCAGTTGTTAAACTTCATCAGTACTGCGAAAAAGTGCGAAAACTTACTTCATCTAATCCGGATTGGAATATTTCAAGAGTAATCGCTAGACCATTTACCGGAAAAGCAGGTAAATTTAGATTTACTACCGACATGAAGGATTACGCCGTTAAACCACCGGAAAAAACGATTTTTAAAGATCTACAAAATAGTGGTTATAATGTTATTTCCATAGGTAAAATAACCGATATATTCGCCGGAGAGGGGATAACTAAAGTCGTTAATGCCAACAAAAATAATATCGATACTTTAAGTAAATTAAATGATATTATGACAAAAAACTTCGAAGGACTTTGTGTGACAAATCTCAGTGATTTTGATATGGTTTTTGGTCATGGACGAGATATCGAAGGTTATGGTAAAGCAATAGAGGAGTTGGATGTCGAAATACCGATGATGTTAAACAAACTAAGTAGTGAAGACCTTTTAATAATCACTGCTGACCATGGTTGCGATCCGAGTATGCCAGGAAATACGCATACAAGAGAAAATGTACCAGTAATTATTTTCAGTAGGAACTTCAAAGAACCAAAGAAACTTGAAGTACTAGAGACAATGGCCGACATAGGAGCAACTATAGCTGACAATTTCGAAATAGACCCACCCCAGATAGGTAGCAGTTTTCTAGAAAAATTAATTTAAACCCCTATCCTTATTTATATATAATAAAGGATTATACGCGCATATATCCTTATTTAAATATATAATAAGGATGTACATACGCATGGACAGTCAGCGGCATTAACAATCATTATCTGTTCATACTAGTACCTAAATAGACAGATTAAAGTCCAGAACAAGACTACTTCAAACTTAACTAAGACTATAAAAACACAAAACAAAAATAACAATATGCAACATAATATAAATTATCGGAAGTTAATTTGCCGGTGAAAAAAAGAAAGTTTTATACTTTCCTTGATTGTATCTCTGCAATCTTTTCTAAGACTTCCTTAGCGTTCTCACCAGTTATTTCACTATATCCTAGTTCTCTTAAGGCTAGGATTTTAAATGTATTTAACTCTTGTGTTCTGCTTAACTTCTCCTCGTTCTTATGCTCAATATCAGCTACAAAACGTTTGTGCGTTTCAGCTAGTTTAGTTTTAGAAGCATTACCATTGTTATAAAAACTTAAACCAGTAAACAACACACTCTCTAAAACAAACTGTTTATCTTGATTAAAAACAAATTCCATCGGTTCTGTAAAACCCATCGACTTAGACATATAAGCCAATATATATTTAAGTTCTGGTGTTGAATCCATACTTTGAAGATAATGATATAGATAAGTGAAAGTATGAAATGCTTCTTTCGTGGTGTCTTCACTTAACTTTTCTTTTAAATAATTAATAATATCACTTAAAAGTTCCTGTTCTTTTTTAGAAAAGCCTTTAAGATCTGATAATATTACATCTCTATCAGAGCTATCTTTAACCCCTTCGTTCAGCCTCTCTTCTACTTCCATTATATAGCTTCCATCTACTTTAATTTCAGTAAGAGCAGCTTCTTCTTTAATGTTTAAAAGACTCATTAGTTTAGTAGCCTTTTCCTTAGGCCACTCTTTAAGATTATTCATAGCAAGATAATTGTATAGCATCTGTCTAGAAACGCCTAAATACTTAGCTAATCTTACTTTAGATATACCAAGCTCATTAAGTAATTCGTTTAATACTTTCATTTTATCCCTCTCCATATTACATTAATTTTAACACAAAGCTTTACAGTTGACAAGTGTAAAGTATCATAGTAAATACCATAGCTTTTCGTTATCTTTTTGCACTTCTTTAATGATACCTCCGCCAATACATTTTTCCCCTAAATAGAAGGCACATGCTTGTCCTGGCGTAACTGATGATACATTATCATATGTCAGTTTAAGATTCCCATTATCAAGGTATTCGGCAGTAACTGGATATTCTTTAGCACGATATCTAAACTTAGCACTCATCTGCTTTGGTCTTTCGTTTGTATTAAAATTAACATCTTCGATAATACTGCTGGTCGACAAGAGAAATTTATTATCATCACCAAGAGCTATATACAAAATATTCTTGTCGATATTTTTACCAACTATATACATGCGCTTATCAAATCCTCCGATATCTAGTCCCCTTCTTTGACCGATTGTGTAGTACATTAATCCTTCGTGCTTTCCTACTACTTTGTTACTAATAATATCAACTACCTCCCCTTCTCTACTAGGCAGATAGTTATGTAAAAACTCTTTGAAGTTTCGTTCACCAATAAAACAAATACCGGTTGAATCCTTCTTCTTAGCGGTAATTAAGTCGTATTCTTCAGCTACCATGCGCACTTCATCTTTGAGCATGTCACCCAAAGGAAACAAAACACCCTCTAATTGCTCACTAGAAAGCTGCGTTAAAAAGTAGGTTTGATCTTTGTTTTCATCTTTCGCTTTGCACAGTTTACCATCTTTAAGTACTGCATAATGACCGGTGGCAATTAAGTCTGCCCCCAGAGCTTTAGCTTCTTTCTTAAAGGCCTCAAATTTTATATATTTATTACACATAA
>CAZVUK010000013.1:0-8236 GCA_964630225.1 uncultured Muribaculaceae bacterium | reverse complement strand
GTTCTTCCTTTTTTAAGCTCATCCAAAAAGTAAGTGAAGACATCATCCCAATATTCTTTGATAAAATCTTTACGATGAAGTTTGATACCAAGCTTCTCACATACAGCTAGAGCATCGTTATAATCTTCTTCTTGAGGACAGATATCATTTTGCAAATCAGGATTACCTTCGATATCATTATTGATACTACTATCCCAATTACGCATAAATAATCCTTCGACCTCGTAACCGACTTTAATAAGCAAGATAGCTGCGACCGAGGAGTCTACTCCCCCACTCATACCTACTATTACTTTTTTCATAAATCACTCTTTCTTTTTATTCATAATTTTGTTATAATTCCTATGAGGTAGATAAATATGAATAAAACTTTCACTAAAATTATGGCTATTATTCTCTTACTACTTATGCTTGCATCAGTAGTAATGAGTATGTTCTTCATCTAGAAGAGTTTTAAAATAGATATAATCTATTTTTTTTGTGCCTTAATCCACTGCTATTATATTACTTTTATAGTAATTTATCAATTTATATTATATAATAAGTTTGGTGATGGAAATGTTATATGATGTCGTTATTATCGGGGCTGGTCCGGCTGGACTTTTCGCCGCTTATGAGCTTATTGAAAGTGATAAAAACTTAAAGATAGTTCTTTTAGACGAAGGCTTTAGGGCCAAAAAAAGATCTTGTCCGATGCTAAGTAAAAAGACGCCATGTTTAGATTGTAAACCATGTCATATAATGTCCGGCTATGGCGGAGCCGGTACTTTTTCTGATGGGAAGTTAAACTTTATTCCTAAACTTGGGAAAAGTGATCTTTTTAAATACATGAATGAAGAAGAAGCATACAAGTTAATTGATGATACGGAAGAGATATTTAACAAATTTGGAATGGATAGTGACATCTATCCTAAAAATCAACAAGAAGCCAAAGCTATTCAAAAAGAAGTAGCTAAACATGGTGCTAGACTTCTTCTTATCAAACAAAAACACTTGGGTAGCGATAAACTTCCTAACTATATCGAAGACTTTACTAATTACCTTGAGAAAAAAGGGGTAACTATTATGGAAAATACTTTTTGTGAAGATATCGAAACAGCAAGTGATGAAACTATTAACATTGTTTTAAAGAAAGAAAAATTAAAAACGAAAAATGTTGTTGTCGCACCAGGAAGAACGGGAGCTAAGTGGGTTCAAGAACTGGCCGATAAATACTCTATTCCTTATCTTTCACAAAGTATTGAAATCGGTGTTAGAGTCGAGGTTAGAAAAGAGATACTCGAAGATATAACTAATCAAATATACGACCCAACGATCTTTATTAAAACAGCAACTTACGGAGATGAAATTAGAACGTTTTGTACTAATCCAGGTGGCTTTGTTGCTAAAGAAAATTACTACGGCTACATATGTGTCAATGGTTACTCGATGAAAGAAGAAAAGTCACCTAATAGTAACTTTGCATTCATTACTAAAGTAAGCTTAACCGAGCCGGTGACTAATACGAGAGAATATGGCGAGGCCATAGCGCGAATAGCTAATGTTTTAGGTGATAAAAAACCCATTATTCAAACACTCAAAGACCTAAAAAGCAGTAGACGCAGTAACTGGCATAGAATAGATAAAGGTTTTATCACGCCGACTCTAAGAGATTGTGTGGCTGGTGACTTATCGCTTGTTATGCCCCACCGAATCATCATGAATATCGTCGAAGGACTAGAGCAACTAGATAGAATCATACCCGGTGTAAATAACGATGAAACCCTGCTTTATGGGCCTGAGATCAAGTTCTTTTCAAACGAGATAGAAACAAATAATAAATTTAAGTTAACTGATAAAAATATCTATTTTATCGGTGATGGTGCTGGTAAAGCTGGTAATATCGTCACCGCAGCAGCGACTGGTCTAGTAGCCGCTAGAGATATTATCGCAAGAAAAAAAGACTGAAAAGTCTTTTTTATTTGTCTCTTAACTGAGCACCTTGTTTTTCTAATTCCGTAATTATCTTTGCAATTATTTCGTTTACTTCATCATCAGTAAGCGTCTTAGTAGCATCATTAAACACCAATCTGTAAGCTAGTGATTTCTTATCCTTGGCGATATTTTCTCCTTCATAGTAATCAAATAAACTAAGGGAGATAAGCAGTCTACTTCCAACTTTCTTGATTATTCTACTGACAAATTCTGAATCTTTATCTTTATCGATCACAAAAGCTAAGTCTTTTTCAATATTAGGATATATCGATATAGCTTTATCTTTAATATTTCTAATTTTATATGAAAGTAATTGATCAAGATTTAACTCAAATACATATAAATCATATTTAGAGTATGATGGATGAACTTTCCCAAAGTATCCAACTAATCTATTATCGACATATATTTCTGATGCTTGATATGGATGGAATTCTTTAGGAAGAACTTCACTTTTAAATATGTATCTATTTGCAAGTCCCATATATTCGAGTAAGTCTTCGATAAGACCCTTTAGGTAATAGTAATCAGCTTTAATTTCGATACCTTGCCACTTAGATGAAGCAAGACTTCCCGAAATTAATCCCGACATAAGGCTTGATTCTTCACTACCTGCTTCTCCATCAAAGTATATATTAGATGTTTCATAAATGGCTATATCTTTATTCTTGTGTTTGAAGTTATAATCATATACTTCGATTAATGATGGAATAAGCGATGTTCTAAGATATTTTCTATCCTCAGTCATAGGGCTTTGAACAGCGATATGACTAAGTGAGTCACTCCTAAAATTACCCAGTTCTTTTTCTCCAACTAATGAATAAGTGATCGTTTCATATAGACCATTTGCTCTAAGTCGTTTCGCCAGCTCTAAGACTCTTTTTTGGAATGGATCATAAGTTCCACTTAAGCTCTCCATTTTTGGAAGAGTACTTTCTATATTGTTAATGCCAATCACTCTACCTACTTCTTCGACTATATCTTCGGCTATCGAAATATCAAGCCGGCGACGCGGCACTTCGATAATGAATTTACTATCGGTACTAGAATATTTAAAATCCAGTTTGTCAAGAGCGTTTGATACATCTTTTTCACTGAGATTCATACCCAGTATATCACCGATTAATTCACTGGTGATTTCGACCGTTTTAAGTGCTTTATCAGTCTGATCATGAACGAGCATGCCACCAACTATTTGTGCGTTCGCGTGCTCCTCAAGAAGCTGACAAGCTCTTTCCATAGCTAAATAACTATAATCGGGATTGATGCCCTTCTCAAAGCGATTAGATGCTTCGCTGCGCAAAACCCTCTTCGACGTTCGGCGAATATGCTTTTGACTAAAGATAGCACTTTCGACGATTAACTCTTTAGTATCTAGTTCTACTTCGGAAGCAAGTGAACCCATAACTCCACCTAGACAGTTAATTTCATTTTCGTTAGTGATAACGATATCTTCGCTACTGAGCGTTCGAAGCTTGCCATCTAATGTTTTAACCTCTTCCCCATCATTTGCCATACGGACAATGATTTTTTCTTTAAACGCACGGCGATCAAAAAAGTGCAGTGGTTGTCCAAATTCTAACATAACGTAATTAGAAATATCGACAACATTGTTAATTGGTCTGATACCACTAGCGATAAGTCTTGCTTTAATAAAAGCTGGGGACTCCCCTATTTGAATATTTCTTACTTTCCTTGCTAAGTATAAAGGAATATTTTCACTTTGAACATCGAGTGATAGTTCATCAGCGATATCTCCTTCTTCTTTATTTATCTTAATTTCAGGTAATTTAATTTCTTTTCCCACGATGATATTAGCTTCATAAGCCATACCGATGACACTAAGTAAATCACTGCGGTTTGAGGTCAACTCAAAATCAATTACGGTATCATCAAACTGCAGGAATGCAAGTGGATCACCCCCGATTGGTGCATTTGGATGAAGCACATGGATTCCATCTCTATCGACTTCGTCCATAAACTTTTCTTCGATACCTATTTCTTTTAGTGAACAGATCATTCCATTTGATTCAACTCCCCTAATAGTGGTCTTCTTAATTTCAAAATCACCGGGAAGAACAGCTCCAACTAAGCTAACTATTACTTTTTGTCCACCACGGACATTATCAGCCCCGCAGACAATTTGAAGTGGATCACCACTTCCAACATTTACCATGCATAAATTTAAATGGTCACTACTAGGATGAGGGCGACAATCTAAAACCTCGCCGATAACTAGACCCGTTGCTGGGCACATGCGATCGACACTGGCATATTCATTTCCTAAATTTGTCATGCCATCAGCTAGTTCAAAATCAGTCAAAGCCGAAGTATCTAGAAAATCATTTAAAAAGTTTCTTGATAATTTCATATTATTCAGCTCCTTCCATACGATTATAGGTTTCTAGCAATCGTATATCATTTATATATAAATCTCTAATATCAGAGATGCCATATTTAAGCATGGCGATTCGTTCTATTCCTGCTCCAAAAGCAAATCCACGATAAATTTTTGGATCAAAACCAGCATCTCTTAGGACGTTAGGGTGAACCATACCACTTCCCAGTATTTCTATCCATCCGGTATTTTTACATATAGAGCAGCCTTCCCCTTGACACTTGAAGCAAGATACATCTACTTCATATGACGGTTCAGTAAAAGGAAAGAAACTCGGTCTGAAACGAACTCTATTATTATCGCCAAACATTTTTTTAGCCATCGTCTCTAAAGTTCCTTTAAGATCTGATAGCGAAATGTCATAACCGACGACCAAACCTTCAAGTTGCATAAATTGATGAGAATGCGTTGCATCACTATCTCTTCTAAAAACTTTACCAGGACAGATTATTTTAAACGGTTTTTTTTCCTGATTGGCAAGCATCGTTCTTACTTGTACGGCTGAAGTCTGCGTCCGAAGCAGTCTCTCCTCATCAATATAGAAAGTATCTTGATCATCCCTGGCTGGGTGATTTTTGGGAATATTGAGCATCTCAAAATTATATTTGTCGAGTTCTAGCTCTGGACCAAACACTACATCATAACCCATCGAAATAAATAACTCTTCTAGTTCTTCTTTCGTTCTACTAATTGGATGAGCACTAGCTGTCCTTGGTCTAAACGCCGGAAGACTTGTATCGATTTTATCTTTAGTAAGTTTTTTATCTAAATCTTTAGATGCAAGACTTTGATAAAGACTATCTATTTTTTCGATAACCTGAGTCTTTATTTCATTTATTCTACCACCAAGAGCCTTCTTATCACCATCGAAAGTAGCTAAATCTTTTAGGGCAACACTAATATATCCTTTCTTACCAAGGTATTTAGTTCTAAGCTCATTAAGTTCATTAACTCCTTCACAATTAACTAAATCTTTCTCTAATTCTTCAATTATTTTTTCAATATCCATAATATCTCCTTCTAAAAAAAAGACCACTCATCCAAAGGACGAATGATCGTGGTACCACCTTAATTACTTCTCATGACTATAACGCATCACCTGTATGGCTATAAAGTGAATTGGCTTATTTCCCTTTACTGATTTACATCATCCATCAGCTTTCTTAAAAAGTTCCATAAGTTACTAGTCTTTAATCATTGCCAATAACAATTAAATTATAACATAAAATTATATTTTGTAAAGATTATTAATACTCTTTAGCTCCAAGTAAAGCAATCTCTGCATCTTCAACTACCGTTTTATCAATCTTATCTTCAAGAGTAGATTGAACAAAAAATATCCATACATTATCATTATCATATTGAGCGATTCCGCCATAAACCATATTGCCATATAATCTATTTTTTAATTTTAATAGAATATACTCAAAATGACCAGTAGCAAATTCATAACCCTCGTACTGATAAGTTTCTTCATCAAATATTTCAGAGTACTCATTATGTCTTTTTTTAGCCTGACCGTATGAGCCTTTTTCCATGGTTATATAAATAGTTGTTTTTTTGGTGATGGAAGTAAATTGAATACTCGAGCTAGTCGATGAAGTTACTCTATAGGTTTCAGGGATATTTAGTTGATACTTTTTGTATCTTGTTTTTTCTAGTTTATCGACCATCTCTTTTTGATCTAACGTCATATTCTTAGATGAATATGAAACGTTGCTAAAGTTTATTGTGATAAATAAAAAGAAAATGACGATTAGTATCAGTACAGCGACAGGTGCTAAATCTTTAACACTTAAGGGTTCTTCTTTACTTGTCAGCGGGGCATCTGCGATAGGTACTGCTGTCACTGGAGCTATTGGTGGAAGCTGATCAGCTAATGTAACGTTGTTATTTTCTTTATCAAACTTCGCTCCACAGAACTGACAAAACAAATTAGTTTGGGGGTTTTCCTTAGCACAAACTTTACATATCATACTAATCTTCCTTTCTTAGGAACTCTATCATATCCGGTAAGACATCATTAGCTCTGGATGCTATATAGTTATATTCTTTAATTTTAACACATTTAGGACTTTTAAAATATGCATAACTTATACCTTTGTCAACAACTAACCACATACCTAAAAAATAGCTCTCATCATTTATTAAGTTAACATATTCATCTCTTAATTTATCAAAAGCAGCAACAGTCTTAATCGTCGAGGAATTAAATTTGATATCTTTATAACTATGTTCTTTAACTTGGCTAAGAAAGGCATTCTTGACTCCATTTGATAAATCAGTTGATACAAAATACTTTTCAAATAAGAACTCGCTATCTAAGTTTAAGTTCATACCTTCAAGTGATTGCCTATCCTTTGCCTTATAACGACTACTTCGAAAAAAGAGGGTATCATCAAGCGTTGCCATATATATTTGCACCCTTTCTTCGTTGCTAAAACTATATTTATCTTTAAAGTAATCATAGATAAATAAACTAGTTGAAGCATAATCTCCATATAAAACATTGCTGATTTTACCAACATTTTGATGATGATCAAAAGAAGCAAGTACTTTGGCATCTCCAACTGACTGAAGTGGATCGTTATGATCAACTAGTAAAAAATATCCATTTAAATTTTCTAATTTTTTAAATTCATAACCTACAAAATCCCTAATCATCGCTACGCTAAACTTATCGTAAGTATAATCGTCTTTAAGCATGACAGCTTCGGCTACAATACCAAAACTATTTAAAATTTTAGCTAACAGATATGAACTTACAACCGTATCGAGATCGGGATTTTTATGTCCTATCACATATAGTGGTTTATGTTTTTTTAAGTCTTCTAAATTCATTAAATACTTAAAAGGTCTTCCTCTTTATCTTTTAACATTTCATCTATTTTTTTGTTAAAATCATTAATTTCGTCCTGAACCATTGTTTCCATCCGTTTTTTTTCATCTTCGCTCATCTCTTCACGATCGATTTCATTCATGGCATCTTTTCTGATATTGCGTCCAGCAATACGTCCTTCTTCAGACATTTCCTTAGCTTCTTTGACAAGTTCTTTACGTCTGTCTTCGGTAAGCTGTGGAACGACGATTCTAACTACTTCACCGTCATTTCCTGGTGTATAACCAAGGTTAGCTGCAAGTATCGCTTTTTCGATGGCTTGCACCGTGCTGCGATCAAAGGGTTTAATTAATAGCTGTCTTGCTTCAGGCACAGAAATAGTAGCTAACTGTTTAAGGGGTGTTTCTACTCCGTAGTAGTCAACCATTACTCCATCTAGCGAACTTGGGTTAGCTCGACCCGCTCTAATTGTTGTAAATCTTTTATCTAGATTTTCTAAAGCTTTATCTAATTTTTCATTTAGTATTTCAATAATCATTTATATTACTCTCCTTGTATATAGTTTAATATTTTTCTACACTTTAATCAATAAAGAAAAGGAAATTCCAAAAGAAAAAGACAGTTTGACTGCCTAGTCTTATGGGGCAAAAACAACGGTTCCCGCTCCATTCCATTCAAAGCCAAGAGTCATGCCTGCAGTTGATGTTCTTCCTTGCATAATAACACTTTCTAAATTTTCATTAAAATCAAACGTTTGAATTCCAATTGTTGCAACACTAAAAAGAATAATTACATTTTTAATTCTATTACTACTAAAAACCCCGTTGCCGATGCTTTTTACACTTGAAGGAATTTCTACGCTGATAAGATTATTGTGGGCAAAAGCTCCGCCATCGATCCATACAACACCATTGGGAATGTTTATATTTGTTAATTGGTTTTCACTAAAAGCAAAATTTTCTATATGGTATACACTTGAAGGAATAGTTACACTCGTTAGCTGATTACTATTAAAAACAAAAGCT
>CAZVUK010000012.1:0-30459 GCA_964630225.1 uncultured Muribaculaceae bacterium | reverse complement strand
TAATATATTTAGTTATACTAGGTGTCGCTATTACCATTAGTAATCCTAAAATTATTATAACAGCAAGTAATTCTACAAGGGTAAATCCTTTATTATTTCTCATGTTAACTCCTATTTTCTTATTAAAGAAAACATACATATAGAATAAAAAAAAGAAATTTTTGGTTCTTTACTCTTCTAGACACTACTTAATTCTAATGAGATTAATACTTGGGTTGTTAAAAAACCTAAAAGGAAAAACGGTTGTCCCTATTCCACCACTTACATAAATTTTAGTTCCATTCACATCATAACTTTCTTCACTGTATTTTTTAGCTCCCCGTACTTTTATGATACTGCCTATTTTAGGGAGTCTAACTTGTCCATTGTGTGAGTGTCCTGATAAGGCCAGATCTACTGGGTAATTACCGATAAGTTCATCTAGAATATCTCCCTCGTGGGTAATGACTAGCGAAAAAATATCTCGCTTTGAAGCTTCATCTAAAAAGTAAGCCATCGCTGACTGAATATCATCTCTTTTTAAAATGACATCTCCGATCCCGCTTATTAAAATAGCATCGTTACTGTCTTTATAAATTAAGTCAAATTTATTATTTAAATCGATAAAAGAAGCATCAGTCAAAGCTTTGGATATTTTAGGATCTCTATCATGATTGCCAAGAACCATATATTTACCCAGACTAGCACTGATTTTAGCTAAATTTAAACTTAGTTTCTTTAGATCATCATCACTTATTTTATTATCGACTAGGTCTCCGGTAAAGACGACGATATCAGGTTTAATATAATTTATTTTATTAACTAAGTCTTCGACTTTTTTCATATCGGTCGTATGACCATAATGAAGATCACTAAAATGAACAATTTTACTTCCGTAAAAGTTTTCCGTTATTTTATTTGATTTATAAGAATATTCTCTAATGATTAAACCGCTGGTTCCAATATATCTCAGTGATACATAAGCAAAAGAAAAGAGAAGAAAAATCACCGTTACTACTTTGAAGATTTTTATGTTCTTAGCTCTTTTAATTTTTTTATTATTTTCATCTTCTAGGTGTTTAATTTTTTCTTTGTTTTTATCTGTTCTTCTCATAGGATTAGCCCACTTAAAAGAAAGTTTAAAAAAGCTAGTATAAAGTTATGCCAAATATGCAAGATTATACTTGGATAGACAGTCTTCGTTTTACTCATCGTAAGAGCAAAACATATACCGAGTGTCGAATAAGGAATTAAATAAAATAAATCAAAGACATTATTCATACTACCGATAACATGAAGCCCGCCGAATATTATACCTGAACTTAAAACAAATATAAATTTATTTTTAATAACACTATAAAAAGCATGTCTAAATACTAGTTCCTCTAAAATAGGACCAATTAAAACAGTAGTTAAACCCGAGATTAATGGAGCTGCTACTAGCATTTCTCTAACGGCTTTTTCATTGTTAGAAATGCTTAAACCAGCTTTAGCTAAAAGAAAGTTGACCGATAACATAATGATGATACCTACAAGCCAGTACTTAAATGCTATCTTCATATCATGTTTATGGTTTTTTTTAAAATACTTCCAATCTCTTTTTAAATCTTTACGATATAAGTAAATTGCAATGATTAAAATTATGATAAATGATAAGGATCTTAATTTGATTGCCTCTGCTACACCTATTTCTTCTAAACCCAACGTAAAGGCTATTAATAATGATACAGCACTTGATGCAAGAAAAAGAATTAAAATGAAAATCATTTTAATATATTTAACTGGCGAGTCATAATTCTTTTTTATTTTTTTCATATTTTCTCCTTAACAAAGTGGTTGAATATTATAACTTGGTATATTAGATGCTTCTAAAATAGCAGAATCATCAACTGATGCACTAGATATACATCTAACTGAAGTGTTATCTCCAATATCAATTGTTTTAATAGAGTTAAATGTAAATGCGTTTTGTAAGATTCGATTTAACTTATCATTTTTACTTAAATCTACTTTATTAATTTGATTTTCTTTAAAAGCTCCATTACCTATTATTTCTAAATCGATATTACCAAAATTAATTGTTTTTATTTTATTTTTAGAGAAGGATTCAAACTCTATATTTCTAAGTGCAACATTATTACTAAAGTCTAGACCGATAAGTTTATTGTTGAAGAACGACTTGTGTCCAATACGCCATAATTTGGGATTACCAGCTAAATTGATTTCGCTTAATTCGTTGTGTGAAAAAGCATCGTATGATATCTCTTCTAAATTTTTCATTGCAGATAAATCTATTTGCTCTAACTTATTATGATGAAATGGTGAATATAGGAGTTTGACCATTGGTAAATCTTTTAAGTATAAGTTGCTAATCTTGTTGTTTGAAAAAGCTTCACTTTGAATATCCATAAGCCTAGGCAGATTTTTAAGTGAAACGCTATCTAAACTTTGCTGCGTAAATGAATATTCTTCGATGTATTCTAAATATTTTAAAGATCTTATATTTATATGTTTAATTTTATTTTCAAGGTCAGAATCAAAGTTACCATTTCGTTTAATTCTAACTAGATATTTAGCGTTGCTAAAATCAAAAACATCTAATTCCATTTCATTGAAAGAATTAAAGTCGACTCTCACTACTTTTTTTCCACCTATTTTAGCAGGAATTGATATGATCGCTTGCTTGCATTTTTTACTGCTATTAAAACCTCTAATGATGCCATGGGCATCGGTGGTAAAACATTTCTCACTGCTGGCTACATAAAACCCATCAAAGCGGTGCTCAATACTGCAACTTTGATTATCAATTATCATTTGTTTTAAAGATGATAAATCTTTGTTTAAAGCAAAGAGATTGCCTTCTTCACTAGCCTTAATTTTAGATATTTCTTTTTCAGCCGTTAACTTGTAAAAGGATTCTCCTTTTTTAGCCGTAAAATAATAATTAAAGCTTCCTTCATAAGTAAAAGCTACATATGCTTCATCGAAGGTTTTATCACCTAGACAAGAAGTGGGATAATAGTATATGTAATCATAATCTAGATAGCTATCATTTAGTTTAGATATTTTGTTTTTAGCTAAGACTAGAAGCTCTTTAGCTTTGCGCGAATTAGCTCCGAAAATATCTAATTTAGCAAGACTGAAAAGATCGATAATTACAAGTATTACGATTATTATTTTCAATATATTTTCAAGCTTTAACAACTTTTTATTCTCGTTCATATATCTTTCCTATCCTATATTAATATAACATAATTTAAGAGCTTTTGCAGGATTTTATTCAAATACTTTAAAGCTACTAGCTGCTCCATAACCGGAGTCTAAATATAGGATGCCTTTTTTACCTTCTAAAGTAGCACAGATATCATCGTAATAGCGAAGCGATGACATATTAGGAATATTTATATATACGTAATTGCCATCACTCATTATAAATAAAAATCTGCTTTCATCATAGCTAGATGGGTCATATTTAATCTCTGATATTCTAAGCCTAATATTTTCATCAAGTAAAGCAAATTCTTCGATAAACTGTTCGTAGACGACGTCGCTAACATAATTAATTAAAATGGGGCTATCATAAGCACTTTCGTTGTCTATCTTTAATCCATCAGATAAAACATATTTACTATTATTACTATTTAAAAAGAGTATTTCTTTTTCTTTGATTTTGATTTCAAAGATATGAAAGAACTTTCTTTTAATCACTAAATCTTTGATCAGGGGATGCTTTTTAATTCGAGCTTTAAGCTGAAAAGTGGTCACGGAAAAGAAAGCTGGATAATCATCCAGTTTAGCTATATCGATAATTTCTTGATCATTAATTTTTTTATTACCTATAACAAATATATTTTTAGTTGGAATAGAAATAATAAAGATTAAAAGAATAATCAGCAAAGTGATGATTGCAATAGCAATCATCATCGGTATTACTTTGACCCTTCTTTTAATCTTTTTAGCCATGACTACTCCCAATTTACAAATTCTTGTTCAACTTTTAAATCTATATTATATTTTTCTTTAACGGCTTCTTGAGTAAACTTGATAAGCTCCATTATTTCGCTAGCTTTAGCATTATCTATATTGATAATAAAGTTAGCGTGTTTATCACTTATTTTAGCTCCGCCTCGGCATAATCCTTTAAGTCCTAAATCATCGATTAGCTTACCCGCGGGCACTTCGGCACTTGGATTTCTAAAAACTGAGCCAGCTGATGGATACTCGAGAGGCTGTGAACTCATCCGTCTCATCCGGCGATCTTTTACCAGAGCCTGCATCTCGTCGGTATTACCCTTTTTAAGTGAGATTGATGCTTCAAGGCAGATATATCCAGGGTTCTTTTGTAAGAAAGATGTGCGATAGTGAAAGTCTAGTTCCCTATTAGTCATATTGATAACTTTATAGTCTGGTGTTAAAACTTTTACTTTCTTAACTATATAACCCATATCACTTTTATAAGCTCCGGCATTCATAAAGATTGCTCCACCTATCGTTCCAGGAATACCAGTAGCAAACTCTAGCCCCGACAAACCCTTTTTAACAGCCATATTAGCTACTTTCATAAGACTAGCTCCTGCTCCAACTGTTAAGCTATTTCTAAAAAAATCTATTTTATCAAAGGCATTAAGTCTAATGATGACACCCTTAAAATCTCTATCAGAAAACAAAGTATTAGAACCATTTCCTAAAATCTTAAACTTTATCTTGTGACCATTACATAATTTTATTAATCTAACTAGTGCTTTGGTATCCTTAGGATAAATCATCAGTGTCGCTTTACCCCCTACTTTATAGGTTGTATATTTACTTAAACTGACATTTTCTTCAAGTTTACCAATATCACTTTTTTTAATTATTTCTAAAAATTCATTCACTATTTTTCACCTGCTAAATCGATAAGTAAACTTGCAATCTTACTTGCACTATCTCTTATTCCTATTTTTTTATTACTACTTGACATTATATCATATTTCTCTTGGTCATTTAAGATAGAATCGATTGCCGTTAATAATCTTTCAGCATTTAAGTCTTTTTCTTTTAGTAAAACAGCTGCTCCTGCTTCTTCCAGAACTTTGGCATTTTCCTCTTGATGATTATGAGTAACATATGGCGAAGGCACTAAAATACTCGGTATACCTAAGACTGTTATCTCTGAAATAGTCGTAGCACCAGCTCGTGAAATTATAAGATCGGCATTTTGTAGATATTTAGGGAAATTATCTATATATGGGTACACTTTAACATTATCTGGTAATTTTATTTTACTAAACTCTTCGAAGTAGTTTTTGCCACTTATAAAAAGAATTTGATAGCCTTTGGTTTTGAATTTAGGCAAGATATCTTTCATCGCTGCGCTTACTGTTTTAGAACCTAAACTGCCCATGACAATAAGTACCAATTTATCATTTGTAAAGCCTAGGTCTATCTTGCTTACTTTCGGATTATTTAAAACATTTTCGCTGCAAGGATTTCCGGTAAAAACTGTCTTGTGTTTAGGAAAGAATTTTAAACTAGATTCAAGTGATACACCGATTAAATCAGCGGATTTAGCGAGCAAGCGGTTAGATAAACCTGGAATGGAGTTTTGCTCATGAATAAAAACTTTGTAACCCATCTTCTTGGCAGCTTTACATACCGGTAACGTTATATAACCGCCTATTCCTAAAACTAAGTCAGGATTAAAAGAAGAAATTTCTTTCTTTAATCTTTTAATAGCTTTTCGGTAATTCATGAAGATTTTGATATTTGCAAAAGGATTTTTTCTATTTAGTCCAGCTATTTCTATACCTAAGTATTTAATCTCGCGCTTGGGTACAATTTCTGCTTCCATGCGATCAGTTGTACCAATATATAAGACATCTAGGTCTTTATCTAATTCTTTAAGTTTATCTATTATTGCCAAGGCTGGATTGATGTGACCACCAGTTCCACCGGCTGAAACAATAATACGCATAGAGCCTCCTTATTCAAAATAATCTATCTTCATTGCTTTTCTAACTCTAGCAAGTGTTTCATTAGCTTTGATATTTGCTTTTGCTGTACCATCTATTAATATTTGTTTTACAGCTTCCATATCGTTTTCATATGTTTTTCGTCTTTCTCTAATTGGTGTTAAAAATTCTTCGAGAACTTCGAATAAAAACTTTTTAATTTTGACATCCCCTAAACCACCTCTTCGGTAATGTTCTTTTAATTCGTCAAGATTTTGGTACTCGGGAAGATACTTAAGAAAGTGTGAATCATTAGCAAAGACATCTAGATAGGTAAAGACAGTATTTTCTTCGACCGCACCCGGACTGTCGATGATGATATGATTAGGATCGGTATACATAGAAAAAACCTTTTCTCTAACCTTTTCACTAGGGTCTGATAGATATATACAATTATTCAATGACTTGCTCATTTTGTTTGCGCCATCGGTTCCGGGCAGTCTACAGCATAGTAAATTTGATGGCAGATATGCTTCGGGTTCAACTAGAGTTTGGCCGTAAAGATTGTTAAAGCTTCGAACAATCTCGCGGGCTTGCTCGATCATTGGCAGCTGATCATCTCCAACGGGTACTGTCGTAGCATCAAAGGCTGTAATATCGGCTGTTTGTGAAACTGGATAAGTTAAAAAACCTGCCGGAATACTCGTTTCAAAGTCACGCAGTTTAAGCTCGTTCTTCACGGTTGGGTTTCTCTCCAAGCGACTTAACGTAACAAGATTCATATAATAAAACGTAAGCTCGTATAAAGCAGGAATTTGTGACTGCACGTGAATAACACTTTTAGCTGGATCTATTCCACAAGCCAAATAATCAAGTGCTACTTCATAGATATTATCTCTAATCTTTTGGGGATTATCAAAGTTGTCAGTTAATGCCTGAGCATCTGCTATCATAATGTAAACCTCGTCAAAATCACCACTATTTTGCAGTGCTACTCTTTCTCTAATAGAACCTACATAGTGACCTAGGTGTAATTTACCTGTCGGTCTATCTCCTGTAAGAATAATTTTTTTCATATTTATCACCAACTAAATTATACTATATTTCTTAATTATATAAAAGAAAAAGACAGCTTATACTGTCTACATACTAAGATTATGATACACATTTTGTACATCATCGATTTCTTCGAGGGCATCTATCAGTTCTATTACTTTGTCAGCTTCTTCATCTGTTAGTTCCATCATATTATCAGCTACAAAAGTTATTTCACTTGTTATAAATTCTTTTACGCCGAAAGTTTCTAGCACTTCTTTGACTTTGATCATATCGTTGCTTTCAGTATAGATTTCATAATTATCATCATTTGTTATAAAGTCTATCGCACCAGCATCAAGGGCCGTCATCATAACATCATCTTCGGCCAGTTTCTTTTCGATAACTATTACTCCTTGTCTTGTAAACATGTAACTGACAGATCCACTAGTTCCGAGGTTTCCCCCTTTCTTAGTTAGAGCCGTTCTTACCAACATCGCTGTTCGATTACGATTATCGGTTAAACAATCGATCATAATCGCTATCCCTGAAGGACCATATCCTTCATAGACTACTGCCTCGTACTCTTCTTGATTTTGAGCACCAATTGCTTTATCGATTGCTTTATCGATATTTTCTTTAGGCATGTTATTACTTCTTGCCTTTTCGATAACTAGTCTAAGAGCAGGATTTTCTTCGGGTTTTCCATTAGTGCCCTTAGCTGCTACATAGAGTTCCTTTGCTATCTTTTGAAAAATTTTACCTCGCTGTGCATCGAGCAAACCTTTTTGTCTGTGTATTTTTGCCCATTTTGAATGTCCAGCCATATTATCACTCCCGAATGAATTATATCATATCACTTTTATCTTGACTAGTATTAATAAGCTTATATAGCTCGTTAAAACTCATTTTTAAACTCTCTTCGAGATCATCATCGTGAGCTTCTAAATAAATATTATATTTTCTAATAGCCATAAGCATTTCTTTTTCTTCAAGAAACTTTAACGGACTTAAAAAGCCTTCGTCAAACAGATTAAATTCCACTAAATCTTTATGTCTTTCAGAATAGACAAATATTTTATTATCTATCCTTAGAAGTAAAATCTTACCGATATTTGTTTTAGATATGTAAGTGCTTACTCCACTTGAGTTAAGTAATTTGTTTAAAACGACAATATAATCATTTGGTCCCAAAACTCTTTTTTCGATATTATCAATTATACTCTGATTGTCTTTGACCTGTTTAAAACCATCTAACTCTTCGCTTAAGACTTTTATTTTTTCTTTAATGTTTAAATTCTTCAAAAGCTGGAATATTCTTTTTAAGTATGAATGCATTCCTCTATATCTGGGTAGTATCGCTGTATAAATTGTGTTTTTTACCCTATCGTATGTAATAGTCCAGGTTTCTGGATTTTTTAAAGATAAATTAAGTAGTTTTTCTATATCTTCATCGCCTAATTTAGCATAAATTATCTTTTCAATATTTTCATCTTCTATATATGACGATATCTCTAAGTAATATTTTACTTTTTCTATCGTTTTATAATCTGCTTTATCAGTAAAATATATTTGTTTTATTTCATTAAAAGAAAACAAAATATCTTTTATTTTGCTTTCTTCTTCTTCGTTAAATGCCTCATTTATGTATATTGCAGATATGCCTAAATATTTTAATTTATCGACATTTACATTCATATTTATATTTTTTTACTTCCCTTTAGACCCTTAGCACCCTTAAGTCCGTTATATCCTTCGAGGATATTACTTTCAAAAGAATGTGTTTTAGAAGTCTTTCTCTTGTACTCTTTGACCGCTATATTGATCATGTCATCAAGTAGCGTTGAGTAGTCTTTGCCTTTAGGATCCCATAGATAAAATGCTAGAGAGCCTGGAATAGTGTTTACTTCATTAATATACACTTTGTTTTTCTTCGTATCGATTAGGAAGTCTATTCTTACGTTTCCAGCCAGTCCTAGAGCCTTAAAGCTTTTAGCAGCAAGTTCTTGGACTTCTTTTTCCATTTTACTACTGATGTTAGCTGGAATTTTACGCGCCGTTGAAAGCATTCCTTTTGAGCTTGTTCCATCTTTTTTTGAGCTTCCAATATATTTATCTTTATAAGTTAATAATTCATTATCACTCATTACTTCTTCGATAACACTTAATTCGTAATTATCGTATGTTCCAAGGACACTGATATTTACTTCTTTTAAGTTAGCTACTACTTCTTCGACGAGGATTTTACTATCGTAAGTAATAGCATCTTCGATTGCCGCTGCTAGCTCCTCTTTGTCATGAGCTATTTCGATACCGACACTGCTTCCTAGGTTAGCGGGCTTAACAATAACGGGCATCTTCAGTTTGGATACCTTCTTGATTATGTCGGCTTTATTCTCGTTATATTCACTATCAAAAAACCAAACATAATTAGTAATTGATAAGTCTTCGGTCGACCAAATCTGTTTTTGGAAAACCTTGTCTTGACCGAGGGCTGCCGCTGCAACGCTTGCTCCAACGTAAGGAATTCCAACTGTTGCTAAATATCCTTGAAGATTTCCATCTTCGACATTAGTTCCATGAACGATAGGAAAAGCGATATCTATTTCTTTTATTTCTCTTTTAAATAGTCCGGTTGACTGCAAAATAAACCTTCCCTTATGACTGCATAAAACAACATTTTTAGTATATCTTTTTAAAAGATTTAAATCTTGGAAAGTTTCCATCTCTTTTAATATTTCACCTGTATACCACCTTCTATCTTTAGTAATATATATAGGTACTATTTCATATTTTTGAGTATCCATCTTATTCATTGCTTGAATAGCTGAGATAATACTTACCTCATGTTCGACGGTTTCTCCTCCAAATATAACACCAACTCTTATCATATTATTTTCCTCCTTCAGTATAAGTATCTGGTAGATCATTTTCAAACAGTGCGTATAGATCTTTTTTATCCTTCAATTTATTTATTAATGGATAAGCTGCTTTAACATCATTAAGTATATGTATTTTATCTTTTTTAAATTTCTCTTCGATTAAACCATCATAGATGGGAACAGTTCTTTTCTTACCAATTAAGATTACTTCATCTGCTACTTTGGCAATCTGCCTACCAAACTCTTTGTTGTATTTTTCTTCTTCATCGCCAAGTTCAACCATTCCTGGTGTTACCACGACTTTCTTTCCTGGCATCATTTCAAGGACGTCTAGCGCTCCTTTGGCTCCAACTGGATTAGAATTATAGGCATCATCTATTTGATAGAAATTACCTAGTTTCTTGATCTCTAGGCGATGTTCAATAGGATGAACTTGAGCTACGCCTTGGACTAACTTATCAGCTTCAATACCTAGTTCTTTTCCAAGCGCAATAGCCGCTAAGATATTATAGACATTATGCTGTCCAAGCAATTTAGTTTTAAACTGTAAACTCTTTTTTTCGCCAGCAAAATTTACATCAAACTCTGTTCCTTTATGTGAACATTTAATATTTTTAGCGCTGACATCAGCTTTAGTGTCTATTCCTATCCAAACTACTTTACAAGTATTTTTCATTTCGTAAGACCTTTGAAGCGGATCATCACTATTTAGTATGCAAATACCATCTTCGGGAAGGGATTCTAAAAGCTCCATCTTAGCATGAAGAATATTCTCTTGACTACCAAATGTTGCTAAATGAGCTGTACCTATGGTTGTAATAATTCCATATTTTGGACCTACTAATTTACATAGATCAAGGATATCACCTTTTACATATGCTCCCATTTCAACGATAAATACTTCATCAAATTTAGATAATTTATTATTGATTGTAATTAAATTCCCGTTTAATGTATTAATACTCTTTGGCGTTGCCAAAGTATTATATTTAATACTTAAAACATCATTTAAGATATTCTTACTACTTGTTTTACCATAGCTTCCAGTAATACCAATTATCTTTAAATTAGACATAGCTTTAAGTTTAGCTTTTGCTTTATTTTTATAATATAAGTAAACCATCTTTTCAACTGGTTGATTTATTATATTAGCAAGATATACCGTAAGAAAGTTAAGATATACAAGTAATGTCAGTAATAGTAACATCGTATATTTTAAATTAGGAAATAATACGGCAATTAGGGCCGGTATAAAATATATTAGTATTATAGTAACTGATTGTCTCTTAATTCTAGCTGTTATTACCAAGGGTTTCTTATTTTGTTCTACTTTAGTCCTTTGTTTAAGCTCGAAATAAGTAGCAAGATAAGCAACGATAGCTGATGCTAGAAAAAAGTATAGCACTTCGTTTGATGTCGAAAAGTACGACATAAAGATAAAGATAAAAGCAAAGATGCTATAGGAAACTAAACTTAAGTTTTTATTTCCCCATATCCATTTACCATATCTGTTATTTTCATTATAAAGATTTTGTTGGAGCATATGAAGTGATTTCTTACTCATTAAAAATAGTATTAAATATGCTGCGACGTAAACGGCAATTACTAAATTATTTTCCATTTTATCCTCCTATAGGAATTCTTTTAAAATAGCTTTTACTCTAACTAGATGTTCTAGGTACGCATAGTGAGTACCTGGTTCTAAAACAATCAAAGCACTATCAGGAATTATTTTCTCTAGTTTTTTGGCATCGCTTAATGCTACCGCTTGATCATTATCGCCCCATATTATTAGTGTCGGTGCTTTTATTTTAGTCGCTTCCCCAGCTACATCGGTGGTAACTGTCGAAACGAGCACTTCTCTCATGACAGGACTTGCCATTTTATAATCACTTGAACCTATGTATCTTTTAGCAAGTTCTGATAGTCTTGATACAAAGGGTAGCTTTTTAATCGTTTTCAAGAATCGTACTTTAAGGCTTTTACTTACGTCACTGGCAAAGCAAGGACTACCAAATAAGACGAGTTTATCTACTTTATACTTCGAAGTATAAACAATCGATATCTTACCTCCGAAGGAGTGACCAATTAGCGATGGATTATTTACTTTTAATTCTTTTAATAGTTCATTAATAATATCGGCATAATCATGGACAGTAAGTAGTTTTTTTGGTTCTTCACTTTGACCAAAACCTGGTAAATCAACGAGCGTGATTTTATGTGTTTTAGCAAGCTCGGTGACAAGTGGTTTCATCATACCGATGTTTTGTCCCCATCCATGCAGTAAAACAATATCTTTACCTTTACCAAACTGTTCATAGTTAATATTGATATCTCTAATTTTTTTCATTTTTACACCCACTTAAATTATATCATAATAATTTATAGTTTTCTTATTAAATAAGTGATGGTCTAATAAATATTTTAATATTTATATTAACATATATCTCTACTTTGGCTTTTCCAACCACTTTGATAAAACCAAGTCCTGGAATAACTATATCTTCGTAATAACTTAGATCCATCGATCTTCTCGCTAATTCTTTTAGTTTAGCATTCTTAGAGTTATGTCTTTTAACTTTGACATCGTTGGAAAAATAACAGATAAAACTGCTTTTTTCACCTTCGAGATGATCGATACGAAGATAATCTTCAATAATTAAGGATTGGCCTGTTTTAATTTGAAAAATCTTCGGTTTTATTTCTTTTTTAGCTGATATTTTTTTTAGAGCTTTGGCTTCTAAATAGTTACTTATATTACCTGCCTCAACCAAACCAGGAGTATCTATAATAGTCAAAGTATCCGATATTTTTATATCTATTTTATCGACCGTAGTCGAAGGCAAGGGTGATATCGTAAGTAAGCCTTCGACACTTGAATAATTATGAATAAGTTTGTTTATTAAACTGCTCTTACCAGCATTAGTCATACCGACAACATAAACATTTTTACTACTTTGATGTTTTCTAACTAAATTCATAAGTCTATCTAAATTATAATTCTTTTGACTGCTTACAATAATGACGTCCTCGGCCGAAGGCATCATCTCTTTTATTTTTTCTAAAAGCTTCTCCTCTTTGACACTTCTAGGAAGAACATCACGTTTAGCTAAAACAACGATTAAACGATTATTTAAATGATTTCTAATACTACTTAAATCTTGATTTAAATTAAGTAGATCAACGACATATAAAACTAAGTCCTTTGTTTTGTTGATCGATTCTAAAATAGCCTTATAGTCTTCGTTAGTTCTACTAATTGCTTGGTACTGACCATAATTCTTCATCTTAAAACAACGACTACATATGTCATTTTCTAAACTGGACGTATATCCTTCGACCGTGGTATTATCAGCTTGAAGAATTATTCCGCAGCCACTACACTTTTTCTTAGTCATAGTACTTACCTTTCTCAAAAAGCTTTTTTGAAGCCAATCTTTTTAAGACTATTCTTTCAAAAAAACGATTTATGACAGTTACTTTTAAGTCTTTCTTAGCTAAAGCCTCGACTAGTGCTGTCTTTATTTGGTATAGCTTACCTGCTAAAACATCAGTCATAATCTGATCACCAATTAAAATCATTTCTGATTTATGATAACGCTTCTTTCTAGCGATCTTTGATAGACCAAAACTGCTTGGCTTTAGGGCTCCCCTTACATATTCTACTCCAAGTGGCTCGCAAAAACTAGAAACTCTTTTTTTGTTGGTGTTATTCGATAATACATATACATCGAAATCCTTCTTAAGTTTTGCCAAAAACTTAATCATTTTTTCACTTGGGACTTCATCATCAATTCTAGCAAGAGTATTATCTAAATCAAAAATTAGACAGATTATTCCCATCTCTTTTAACTTATCATAATTTATATCGTAAATAGTTTTTACATAGATATCTGCTACAAATATTTTCATATATTCTCCAAACAAAAGAAATAAACTTTCGTCTACTTCTTTCTTCTAAGTTCTTTAGTGGTAAATTCTTTAGTCTCTTCTAGACCGCTGGGAATTTCTAACTCTTCTGTCTCCATCGGAACTTCGACTTCTTCATATTCATCTTCGTATATTGAAAACCTTTTCTTCTTGGGTTTCTCTTCGTATTCAGCTACCTTTTTAGCTTTTACTTTATCCGTAGCAGCATGTCTTCCTCCGGATATTTTCTCTTCTTTAGAACTCTTCCTTAATCTAATTAGTACAAAGGTTAAAATAGCCATTATAACAAGTCCTAAAAGAAGGAAGAAACTAATTCGTTTATCTCTTTTTAAAACAATGGTGTAATCTTGTTTTTCACCATCTATTCCTTCGATGGTAATAACTATTTCATCTCCGGCTTTTAGTTTTTTAAGCTCATCTTTATTTGCTTTGACATCAGGCTTGATACTTGTTTTAACAAAGTCTTCACTTTCTTCGGTTGTATATAAGATGTCAGCCTTAGATAAGGCCTCGCGATTAAAAAGTATTTCGTAACGGTTGGTGTTTTTGTCAAATTCTATTTTATAGCCCGTAATCGATAATGTTTTAAGTTTCTTACTTATTTCACGATCGATATTATTTACTTTAATATTGTAAATAAGTTCTGATCCTGCTTCACTTGTTACGATTATTTTATAAAGATTATCGCCAATTATTAAAGTAGTTGGTGCTTCGACTTTATAGTTTGCTTTCTCATCAGAAGTCTCAGCTTCTATTTTTACTTTTTCGGCTTTATATGTATAAACTGTATAAGATAAAGTCTTGGTTTTAAAATTTCTAATCTTATTACCATTTACAACGATTGAATCGAGATAATTGTTAGTACCACGATTGTCTTCACGGTTAATCAAAATTGTATAAACCTGCTCCGTGCCAAGCTCTGATAACACCTTAACTTTGATATCATTTTCACCATAGTCAAGTTCTTCGGTTCTACTTCCAAAATCAGTTTGAAAACTAGCCTTAGTATCTGTTAAAACAGCTTCTATTTTAGCACTGCTTACACTTGCTTCGACATCCATCGTATAGTTAAACTTGCTAGTTGAAAAAGCACTTACCGAGGTTCCATTTATCTTTAAACTCTTAAGCGTATTTATTTTAGATTTGATGCTGACGGCTTTTTTAATAGCACTTAAGGTTTGGAGGCTTCCACCGCTGCAATCTTTTGGTTGCTCAGCTAAAGCATCATTTACTTCACAAACTGAAATAGGATTTAACTCTAAACTAATGCTACGAGCCGAAGTAGCATCATTTATTTTAAAGACTAACTCCGCTACTGTAACAGGGCCGTTCTTGCCTGTCGAGGTGAATTTAAGGTCCCTATTATTAACGCTATTAGATCCTACAAAATCTCTATTATTTATAGCGGTAAGGGTAAGAATAGAGCTATCATAACTTAAAGTTGTATTATACATTGTAACCATCTTATCCGAAGATATCTTAATTGCATATTTTACCGTATCTCCTGGACTGACAACAATATTACCATCTAGTGATGCTGTCGTTGCTGCAAAAACATTGAAAATGCCAAATGCGAAAACAAAGGCCACAAGTACAAAAACAAGACTCTTTTTATATAAGTTATTCATTCTTCCTCCACCTATTAGATGTACTAATTATTCTAGTAATTAGTATACTTATAAAATAGGCTCTTGTCAATTATTTACGAGTTTTTAATCCTCTAAAAAGCTTTTCTTTTCTTCATTAAAACTATAGTAATTACCCTTACCTATTATTACATGATCGATTATCTTGATACCTTGGACTTCACCTATCTCAAAAAGATTTTTAGTTAAATGAGCATCAGATACTGATGGCTCAGAGTTACCACTAGGGTGATTATGAACACAGATTATCGAAACAGCTGAATAAAGATATGCGTGCTTAAAGATTTCTCTGGGATGAACTATGCTTTGATTAATAGTTCCGACAAAAAGTAGTTTGCTGGCTATTACTTCACATTTACTATTTAGATATATTCCATAAAAACATTCCTGTTTATCGCTACGAAGATATCTTGTGCTGTACTCGTATACGTCTAGGGGAGAAATTAGCTTATCTTTTTTAGAAATATGTTCAAGTTTTCTTCGACCCAGCTCAAAACAAGCGAGTATCTCGCTTGCCTTAACTTTACCGATGCCCTTTATTTTAGTTAAAAGTGCTATATTTATATCTTCCGTGTCTGTCAATTCATAAATCTTTAAAACATCAAGGGCCAACTCTTTGACAGATTTACCCTTGCTACCAGTTTTAATAATGATAGCTAAAAGCTCCTGGTTAGATAATTGTTCTTTACCCATGTTAATCAAGCGCTCTCTTGGTCGCTCTGATAAGGGCATATCTTTAATCTTAATAAATATCACCAATATTATTATTATAGATAATTACAAAAATACCTAAAAAAAAATAGAGATTAATCTCTATTTCTTTTTTGTGCTTTTTTCTTATCGCGGCACTCTTTGCATCTTTTTGGTTCATTAGTGAAACCTTTTTCTGCGTAGAACTCTTGTTCTCTAACAGTAAAAGCAAATTCGACACCACAATCTTGACAACTTAATGTTTTATCTTGGAATTCAGCCATGTTATTACCTCCTTTATTTTTTGGATCTTTTACTTACTTCTTTATCTTCTTTTAGAGAATAATAACAAGGAATATATAAGACCTGTGCTTTACACAATTAGAAGTATAACACAGAAGCAGTTGATTTACAAGTGATTTGTTTTTTATTTGTAATCAATTTATTTGTCACTAACTTCAATATTACCATACCAGTTTTCAACTGTTCCTGTAACAATGTTTCCGCTTGCTGCACCGTAGTTTCCGCTAATGTTACTCCAGTTAAAAGCACGACCTGTTTTATTGATTATTTTGTCATAAAGATTATAATCAGCATAAGTTCTGACTTTTAAAAATGCTCCATCTCCAATAGTTGTTACCGTACTTGGAATAACAATCGTTCCAGTTAGTCTACATTTATTAAAAGCGTTTGATCCAATCGTTATTAGTCCTTCGGGCAAGTTAACCGAACGTATAAGACTATAATTGAAACTGTGACTACCGATATGTTTAACATAGTTTGGTACAACTACCGCCACAGATGAATTGCCGTAACCAACAATAGTTGAATAGTCAATTGAACCATCAGCCATTCTTTTAAAAACAAATGATCCTCTGCTAGTATCACCATCACCATTATCAATTGAAGACAAATAGTTTAATTGAAATGTCAAAGCAGGAATAGAGGTAACCGTTGGTGGGATGCGCAGGGTGCCGGTTAAGGACAAGTAATTGAAAGAACCGCCCATTAAGTTTTTTAAAATTACACCGCTTTTTGCCTCAGGAATCACAAGATTTTTTCTATTTGCTCCTGCATAACTTATTATAGTTGAATAGTCAATACCGTTAGTGGTTCTTCGGTAGACAAAAGCCTCTTCAGGATTTGCTACTAAATTAAGATTAAAAGCTGTGCTACCAATCGAGGTGACAGTTGAGGGAATATTTAAACTTCGTAATCGATTGTTGTAAAATGCTAACGAGCCGATAGTTGTTAAGCCATGGGGAAGATTTATCTTTCCAATAGATGAAGCATTAAATGCAGATGCCTCAATCACACGCACAGTATTAGGTATTACGACTTCCCAGTCTGTTAAACCCATCGAAGAAAAGGCACTGGCGGCAATTCTTTGAAGAGGAACTCCATTGGTTACTGCTGGGATAATAAATTTTTTATCTTGGGCAAACTCTGAAAAATCACCAATATAACCAGTGATAGTTGAATAATCAGTAGCGTTACCTGATTTTGCAAATAGAAACGATGGATTAGTTAAAGGATTTGAGCAAAAAGCACACGATCCTATAGTAGTGACAGATTTTGGAATTGATAAATCAGATATTTGATTGTTTGAAAACGATAGGGTGCCAATAGTAACCAGACCTTCATTCATTTTTAGCTCACTGATTTTATTTTGAAGAAAGGCACCTGATCCAATCGTCACGACAGATGAAGGAATTTCCAAACTGCTTATATTGTTATATGAAAAACTTCTAGTACCTATATGAGTGACAGTGTCGGGTATTATAACCGAATTCAAATTCATCCCTCTATAAGTATATTGATATATTTCACTGACAATTTTATCATCAATCATACCTGGAATAACAACATCAACACCACAGTCTTTGTTATAATATGTCAGCCTGATACTAGCATCTGGTTTTTCATCATAACTATAACAACTTCTCGCTTCTTCTTTGCTTAATAAAACAAAAGGGGTTAGACTCTGTACTACACCATTATCATCAAGTAGATAAATTTTTTTGCGATTACCGATTGGAGCTCTATTGTTTACATCTAAATTTTTCGAAACATATATGTCTTTTTCTTTAAGAATTTTTTCTCTAGTCAAATTAATTCTGTGACCACTTTCATCGGCCGATATCCAATAATAATAGTGACTAATTCCATCATATATAATTGCTACATATGCATCTTTCCATATAGCATATGGACTTTGTTTGTTGTTATTCAGTTCTATATTATTTATATGTACATAATAGGTTGTATCACTATCAAAAAAAGAAAAGTCCAAATGAGCAACCTTTTTTTGTGCGGCATCTACATACTGCCTTGCGGTTGCTATATAAACTTTTCTTTTAGATTGATCGATATATTTACTGATTGTGGGAACTGCTATAGCTAAAAGCAAAGCAACAATAATGATCGTTGCTAATAATTCAATAAGTGTAAAGCCTTTGTAATTTTTCATTTACGAACACCTCCATATATTGTTATTCTTCTACAGAATACTAACATAATATGTTTATGTCAACTTGTACAAATTGTTTTAAAAATTAAGCATTACCCATTCCGGTTTAAAGACCAGTAAAAGTCCCATGATAATCATAAGTATTCCACCAATTAGTTTCATTATTTTGCCGTATTTGGTGCTCTGAGCTGTCACTTCATAAGTAAGAACAGCAATGGTAAAGATAATTAAATCATCGAGCATATACATAAAGACATAGACAAGAAGATATGATATTTTAGCAGCACCACTTACTTTGTTTATAGCAAGTATTTCTGAAAAAATAGCTGGAAAACCAAGTGAGCATGTAAGTTCTATTATATTAACTCCGATCGCTAAAATAATTATGCCAACTAAAGCACCGATAAGAGTCGATGAATTTTTAATTTTACTCATCTTTTTTATTAAACTTTTTCGCTTGTTATCATCGACGACTTCACAGCCACTCTCTTTGTTTGTCTTTATATATTTGTAGATACTGTATATTCCTAAAATAAGGGCGATAAAGCCAATAGTCATTCTAATTTTATTAATCATAGCAAATGATAAAATAAAACTTATTCCAAGCATTGCTAGAAAATAAACTATGGCTGATACAAGTAAAAAAGTATAACCTAAAACAAACATCTTTTTCTTGTTCTTCATTCCAATTAACATATTGATGATAAATAAAAGTACCCACAGAGCACATGGATTAAAGCCATCGACAAAACCAAGAACAATAGCGACAGTTATAATACTAGCACTACTAGCATCGATCTCACCTATAAGCGGTAGCGTATATTTTCCTTTATTAAGCACCGGTTCTTCAGTTTTTCCATTTAACTTGAGCTTTATTCTTATATCTTCTTCAATACTTATGCCGGTCGCTGATGAGTATCCATAGTAATAGTCTTCGCCTATAACTGTAAAGGGTACTCCTTGCTTATTAAATTCAAAATAATTTCTAACACTATTATAAAGATCTTCATTATTTTTATTGTTCCATACTTCGTATTTATGAATAACTAACTTATCTTTGTATTTTTCTTCTAAAACAGAAAGAAACTTTATTTCATCATGACAATGAGGACAGGTGCTTCCATAGAAAAGGTATATATCTACTTTAGCTTCCGTTTTTGGGCCTAAAATTTCTTCAAGATTTTTAGCTGAAACTTTTTCCAAAGAAAAAAGAATAGTTAAGCTAAGAAAGACGAGTAATAACTTCAGATATTTCTTCATATGTCTTTTCACCTACCATTCTTTCTATTTCTTTATCATCTTTATAAAAAAGTAGAACAGGTAATCTCTTACCAGCATCTAATTTTGTAACTTCTTCATAATCCATATCATAATCATAAGATATATATTCTATTTCTGGATATGACTCTTCGATTTTTTTCATTGTCTTATTAATAATGAGGCATCCTGGACACCAGATAGCATTTATCTTAATTATTTTCACGATATAATTCCTCGCATTTATTATATATTTTATCTAATATTCGCAAAAACTTATCTATTTCCATCTCTTTTGTTTTATGAGATAAACTTATTCTGACCGATGTCTCAGCTTGCTCCATATTTCTCGTAACTGCATGCACTGCGGTCGAAAACGCTTCTTTTGAGGAACAGGCAGTTTGCGTTGATATGTAGATGTTTTCTTCTTCGAACATATGTAAAATAGTCTCTGGTTTTGAATGAATAAAGCTGATATTTAATATGTGAGGAAGAGCATCGATTGGACTATTAATTTTAATAAACTCATATTTTTTCAAATCTTCTCTAACACGATTATTTAATTTTTTAACATATTCATAATTATCTTTTTTCTTTTCACTAATTAGTCTTAAAGCTTTGCTAATTGAAACAATCAAGGATGTTGCTGGAGTTCCGCTTCTAAAAAGTGTGGTCGAACTTCCCCCATGAATTTGGGGTTCGATGATAAGTTTGTCTCGTTTGTAAAGCACCCCTATTCCTTTGATACCAAAAAATTTGTGTGCTGAAAACGAGGCTAAATCTATCTTGGTAAAATCAAAATCTAATTTTCCGATTGCTTGCGTCATATCGACATGGAAAAAACATTTAGGATATTCTTTTAATATCTTAGCTACTTCATCAAGAGGCTCTATTACCCCTGTTTCACTTGAGACAGCGGTCAGCGTAACTAATATCGTATCTTCTCTTAATGTTCTATTTAGAATGTCTAAATCTATCTTCCCGTCTTTATCGCAAGGGATAATATCGATATCATAGCCATTTGTTGCTAAATAACTAAGAGGTGCATAAATAGATGAATGTTCCAGTTCACTTGTAATTATATGTTTACCTCTATTTTGATATTTTTCGGCAATTCCTTTAATGGCAAGATTATTTGCTTCACTTGCCCCACTTGTATATATTATTTCACTTTCTTTAATCTTTAATATATTGGCTATTTGAGAAGTAGAGCTATCGATTAAGCTTTTTGCTTCTAAGCCTAATTTATGATGAGAATTAGGGTTAGCGAAATAGCTTTGATTAGCTTTTTCAAAACTTTTTAATACTTCTTCATCTGTTTTAGTTGTTGCACTATAATCTAAATATATCATCCTAACCTACCTTAAAAAATGCTTGAACTTTGCCTGCTGCTCCTAGTTTAAGTAGAAAACTATCAGCAGCCTCGGGTATTTGAAACATCAATTTAACATATGCTTTATCGTTTTTAAATTTCGCTTCACTCTTGTCGATATAGTAAATATCGATAACTTGTTTAACCCCATCATAGACAAGTGCTTCGCCGTTTGTCGCTTGAATCTCTGCAAAAACTTCACCATCACTGCCAAAAGTTTCTGTCTCATAATTAATTAGATGGGTTTCATATTCTAAAACAACGACTTTAAACCCGGTTTTTTTACTTATTTCTTCGACTTCACTACTATATTTGTTGAAGACTTCGTCATTGTCACTTAAACTGATGTTTTTAAGCGTGACATCGACAATTTGATACTCTTTAATCTTAGGACTATATTTACTGGCAAGACCAGTCTCACCTAGGGCTAAAGGGCTGGCAATCGAGGATGATTTCCCAGCATTAATTAAGATCTCTTCACTCGGAGTCTCATCTTCTAATTCTTCACTTCCTCTTCCACCGATATAAATCTCTTTCTTAAAAGAGCAAGCTGTTAATAATATTAAAACTAAAATAATTAGTAATTTTTTCTTCATCTTAAATCATCTATCCTTTGCTGAAAGTTTTGATCAAATATTACATAACTAGCACTTACAACTAAATCTACTTCCGGATACATGGCACTTTTTTCTTTGTCCATACCTCCGTCGATAGCAATAATAACACTTCTTTTCCCTATTTCTTTTTTAACTGCCTTTATTTTATCACTCATATCGATATGTTCTTGGCCACTAGCACCAGGCTTAACACTCATAATAAGAACCTGACTAATATCATCAAGATAGTCATAGACCATTTCAATATCTGTCTCAGGATTTACAGCTAGTCCCGCTTTAATACCATATGATTTGATTCGTTCAATTAAAGATAGAATATCTTCTTTTAGTTCGACATGAACAGTTATATATTCACAGTTTAAACTAGCATATTGATCGATAGCATTTATGGGCTTGCTTGCCATTAGATGAACATCTAATCTTTTTCTCATTTCTCTCGCTTTTTTTACAAGCAAATTATAGGGATTGTTTTTTCCTTTAACAAACTTACCATCCATATAATCAATGTGTATATAATCAGCATTAGTTGCTTCTAACAGATCTATATCTTTACTAGTGTTTTTACTACCTAAAAAAGACACTGCTACTTTTTTCATTTTTTCACCTCGCTGAGTATTTTTTCATAATTTTCATATCTACTTAATAATATTGCATTATCTTGGACTGCTTCTTTAACGGCACAATCATCTTCTTTAATATGCATACAGCCTCTATATTTACAGTTATATCTATCAAACTCGATAAATGAAGCTCTAATATCTTCCTTTGTATATTTAGAAAAGTCCAAATTAGAAAAACCTGGAGTATCTAAAACTTTTCCTTCAAAAAGACTTAACAGTTCGACATGTCTAGTCGTATGTTTCCCTCTACCCAAGGCTTTTGAAATCTCTCCTGTTTTAAGAAGTAACGTAGAATCTAATCTGTTTAGTAAACTTGATTTGCCTGCTCCCGTTTGTCCCGTTAAAACACTTGTCTTATTTTTAAAAAGTTTTATAATTTCTTTTTCATTATCGTTAGCTACTACTTTATATCCTAAAGCTTCATAATAAGTGAAAAGATGAGTAATTTGTTTTCGCTCATCATTTGTTAAAAGATCTAATTTAGTTAGACAAATAATAGGTTTAATTTTATTAATTTCCATAATTACTATTAATTTATCGATAAGATTTAACGACAAGTCAGGCTCTCTTACACTACTTACAATAATAGCTTGATCGATATTAGCGACAAAGGGACGCTCTAGAAAGTTTTTTCTCTCTAGTATCTCTTCGACGGTTTTCTTTTCTGTATCGATTAACACATAATCTCCGACAACTGGAGTCACTTTTAAATTGCGAAATTTACCTCTCATATGACAGATAAATTCTTCGCCCCCACTTGCTACTGTATAAGCATTACTAATAATTTTTACTATTTGTCCTCTTGTTTTCAATTAGTACCTTTCTATGGATTAACTGGTTCTCCTGGATTATCTTCACTATTACTTGTGTTTTTAGCAATCGTGATTGTCAAGGTTGTATTTCTTTCGATTACCGTTCCAGCTTTACGTGATTGCATAATGATCGAACCATCTGGATAATTATTTGTTTCACTAGGATCAATTGTAAGTCTAAGTCCTTGAAGCTTGCAGAAGTTTTCAACTTCAGCTACCGTCCATTTATCTTTGACAAAATCTGGATACTTTTCATAAACATCTGGAATGTATAAGGTAATGATGTCTCCTTTTTTAAGTGTTGTTCCTGCCTCGGGTTTTTGCTCGAGGATTCCTTGTGCATCAGTGTAATTATCAACTGTTTTCTTTATCAGTTCGACTTTCATACCGTGAACACTTTCTAATTTTGTTTTAACTTCGATATAGTTTGTTCCGACAAAGTCCTCAAGTGTATAAGTTTCTTCGCCAAGTGATTCCCATATCGTAACTTCGCGCCCTTTTTTTATTTTACGTTCGGCAATTGGATCTGTTTTAATAACCTCTCCAGCATCGTACTGACTAGAGACCATCTTCGATGTCTCATCAGCTACTACAAGACCAGCATTTGTTAGTACCGCTCTTGCTTCATCGACCGACATGCCTGAAACATCAGGAATAACAATTTCTTTATTCTTTTCTAAAATAGGTGGAATAAATATCACCATTAAAGCGACAAGCAAAAGGATAAAGACAGCACTTAGACTAACTATTAACCACGTATTTTTATTTTTCTTGGGGTTTTTAAGTTCCTTTGCGACATTTTCATCTTTAGCTGTTTCCTTTTTCTTTTTGTTAATAGTAGGTATTGCTGTTTTAACATCATCGAAATCATGTTCTGGATATTTATAGACATGTTTAGCTTGATTTTTAGCATCCTCATCAAGAGCTATTTCTAAATCTTTTTGTAGCTCCTTAATATCGCTGTATCTATTCTTGGGGTTTTTAGCTGAACACTTCAAAATAATGTTTTCGACACTTTGCGGCACAGAACTGTTTTGTCTGCGCACATTAGGAAGTGGATCTTTCATGTGTTTAAGAGCTATTTCGACGGCATTTTCTCCTTTAAACGGTAAAATACCCGTTAATAGTTCGTAAAAAAGAATTCCCATCGAATAGATGTCACATTTAATAGTTGCGGTCTTACCACTTGCTTGTTCTGGTGGGAGGTAATGAACCGACCCCATCACTGAGTTAGTTTGTGTAAGCTGCGATGAATTCATTGCCATCGCTATACCAAAGTCGGTAATTTTAATTTGGCCATCTTCTTGTATCATTATATTTTGAGGTTTTAAATCCCTGTGAATTATATAGCTACGATGAGCTACCGCTACTCCATCGGCTAACTGACTCATAATATCAACCGCTTCACCAACCGTTAAATGACCCCTCTTTTTAAGCAGTTGTTTAAGTGTTTTACCTTCGATATATTCCATTACGATATAGTGGGTATTTTCATCTTCACCGACATCATATATTTCAACGATATTAGGATGAGCGAGTTGTGAAGCCGAAACTGCTTCACGATTAAAACGACGAATAAACTTTTCATCGTTAGCTAAATCACCACGCAGTACTTTAATTGCCACACGACGATCTAATATAACATCTTGAGCTAGGTAGACATTAGCCATTCCACCTTCACCAATACTTTTAATTATCTGGTAACGTTCATTGATTTTTTGACCCTTAGTTATCATTTTTCACCCTTTTTATTATCCAATTCTAAATAAGCTATCGAGATATTATCGCTTCCTCCGCGATTGTTACTCTTTCTAATAAGTCTAATAACTTTATCTTCGATATCTTCTTCACCATTTAGAACTCTTTCGATCTGAAGTGGATCGAGCATATTGGTAAGTCCATCACTACAAAGTAGAATAGCATCGACATCTAGATCACAATCAAAGATGTCTATATCGATAGGATTATTAGCTCCTAAAGCTTTCATTAAGACATTCTTTTTAGGATGTCCCTTAGCCTCTTCTTTAGTAAGTTCTCCAGCTTTAAGCAAGAGATTTACAAGTGTATGATCATATGTTACTTTATGAAGTTTTCGCTCTTTCATAGCAAAGCCTGATGAATCACCGACGTTACCAAAAAGAATGTAATCTTCGGTGATTAGGGCCACAACTAGGGTTGTTCCCATACCTTTACTATCAGGATGAGCTTCAACGTGTTCAAAGATTTGCTCGTTGATATCAACTACTACTTTCCTTAACCAGTTGACTGCATCAACCTTTTCAAACTTATCAAACTCATTTTGAAAACGTTTACTCAAATCTTCGATGGCAATCGACGAGGCTATTTCACCAGCTGAATGACCACCCATACCGTCGGCTACTGCCATTAAATATTCATTACTCGCATTTTTTACTATTATTACACTATCTTCATTGTGACTTCTAATTTTCCCTGTATCGGTCAAATAATATGACTTCATAGTTCCTCCTTCTTGCTTCGAAGCTGGCCACAGGCAGCACTGATGCTAGAGCCAAATTCGCGGCGGATTGTCACGGTCATCTTTTCTTTTTTCATTATATCATAAAAGAGCATAATATTTTCTTTTTTACTTCGTTTATAAGCAAAGTGACTAGTTTCATTATAGGGTATTAAATTTACATAAGCATTAAGACCTCTCAAGAGTTTAGCAAGCTCTAAAGCGTGCTCTGGCCTATCGTTTACACCATCGATACAGATGTATTCAAAAGTAAGACGACGATTGGTCTTAGCTATATAAGCTCTCAAAGCTTTCAGCAGTTCTTTTAAGGGATAAGCTTTGGCTATCGGCATCAACTCTTGTCTTAATTTATCATTTGGGGCATGAAGACTAATCGCAAGATTAACCTGGTACGGAAGATTAGCAAAATCATAGATTCTCGGAACTATGCCACAAGTTGACACTGTAATGTGCCTACTTCCTATCGCTAAGCCCTTATCATGATTAATGATTTCGATAAACTTAATCAAGTTATCATAATTATCGAAAGGTTCTCCTATTCCCATGACGACAACATGACTAATTCTTTTTCCAGCAAGATTTTCAGCAAGCAGTACCTGCCCTAGCATTTCTGCGGCGCTTAAGTCACGCTGTTTTTTTAATCTGCCGCTCTCACAAAAACTGCAGCCCATATTACAGCCCACCTGGCTAGAGACACAAAGACTATTCCCATAGTCGTGATACATTAAAACCGCTTCGATAGAAAGCCCATCTTCCAAACGAAAAAGAAACTTGCTGACATCTTTACCATGCTCTTCGCTAATAAGTTCAGGAAGCTTTATATATAAATCTTTTTCCATTAACAAAATAAGATCTTTTTTAATATTACTCATATCTGTAAAACTATTTGTTTTCTTTACATAGAGCCAGTCGTATACTTGACTTGCCTTAAACTTTTTTTCACCTAATGATAAAAAGTAATTCTCCAAGTCCAAAAGGCTCATTCCATAGATGTTTTTCATATATACCACCTATAAAAATTATAGCACGGAGTAAAAAAAAAAGATATGTACTTTACATATCAATTAAGTGAGTTTAAAAACTTTTCGTAAAGTTCTTTTCTCATGTTTTTATCATTTATCACCGATAACTCGATAACATTAGTTCTCAGTTTAAGGCTTTTAGCTATTACTGTCTCAACCGGTTTATCTAGGCTCATCAAATATAGGTAGTCATCTTTTTCGTATGACAGCTTACTAACAATCATATATTTCTTACCGTAAAGATTGATTATTCTACCTATCTCTTTATTCATAGTCATCTTCCTATTCTATTAAAGTATAGCATGTTTTAACTATTTATTCACCTTAAATCTTTTTATAGTATTTAGCTCGATAAAAGCTATTATCCAAATAAGAGTAAGTGATAAAAAACTACTCGATTTAGCATTAATGAATATTTTGTTTTGACCAATTGATTCGGCTTTGTAGTTGATATTAGCAAGCGGATACAAAATTTCTTTTTCAAATGATAGACCAAAGACAAGCAAAAACAGAAGGATAAAGATGGCTAATTCACTTAGATCTAAGTCATAATCTTTAAGAAAGTCTCTAAAGATAATAAAGACATATGGAATGATAGAAAAAAGCATCGCTCCGCCCATATTAAGTAAAAGGATAGCATAAACTAGCCCAAGAATAGTACTCAATAACCTTTGTTTAGTCTTGATGTTTTTAACGGCGATAAGTACTTGAATAAGAAAAACAGCATATGATAACGGCATAGTAATTTCAGGAAGTAATGCTCCTTCGGCCATACTTGGAAACACTATTAAAGATGATGCACCAAGTGCAATTAAAAACGTTGCAAATAGTCTAATTAGATCTTTTAGTCCATAGTTAAAATCATCTTCAATATAGTAAATTTGAACGAGGATTAAAACAAGAAAAGTAATTATACCGATGACCCAGTTACTTAGAAAAAGAGCTGTTAAACTAAGAGAAAGAGGCAAAAGTTTTTTCTTGTATGTTAAATCTTTCAAATAATAAAAAGATAGAATAATAAAGGGCATAAGTAAAAGACCATACGTTCTATATATAAAAGACGTAGATAAAAGAGTAAAGGCTATTAAGACGATTTGTTTGCTAAAAGCTTGTTCTTTGCTAATAATTTTTCTATACATAAATATAGAACTTAAAATAAATATTAAAAACGATAAAATATATGTATATCTAAACATATTTATATTAAAGATTATCGCGGGTAACAGTAAAGGATTGTATAATCCCATATTAGTAAATAAAAATGAACTTGTCGTCTTGTAAGCACTTGGGCTAAAGCCTTCTAAGAGGATTGAATAATAATCCATATTTATAAAGTATATAGCATAAAAAAGTGCTAGAATAACAAGTCCAATTATGGCTATTTTATACTTTTTCATTATTTATATAACTTTCATAAGTAATGAAATATTCACCAATATCTTGAAGTTTCATCATAATCGCTTCTCGATTAGTATAGATATCTATTAAACTCATTTTATATACTATCCAAGGGCTTTGAGGATCATATTCAATCAGCTTCATGTTGTCGGTCTCAAAATAATTTAAGTTTTTAGACATTCGTTCTTTAATCGCATTTTTCGTCACGATTCGGCTCGTTATTTTATGTTGGATATCATTCTCACCCATTGGATGATGCGTATAAACTTCTTGCCAGTGTCTTAGTCGAAGAATCTTATCTACTTCAAACTCCATCTTATCGTATGAAGAAATCCAGTCATCTAAAACTTCTTTTTTGTATTCTTCAAAAGCTAAAAACAGATATTGATCACCAGTATATTCTAGAATCTTTTTTAAATCATTATCTTTAACTTCATCATTACCACAGCTTAAACACACAACTAAAACATCCTTGTCATGAAGGATAGTGCTAGCGTATATCACAGCATCTTCATAGTGAGCAACGACAAGCAGTGCTTCCGTATCAGCATATTTATCTACTGATATACCCTTTTTAGATTCCCTTTCATAAGGAAGAGAGTAAATATAGTATGAAGCTGCAAAGACAAAAACAAGTAGTAAAAGATATTTAATTATTTCTTTTTTAGACATATTATCACCTATCAAAATCTTAACACGATAAAAAAGGATAGTCAATTAAAGTAGTTTAATGCCAGGTAATTTTTATGGCATTTTCCAACTGTTTCCGCAATTTTGACAAACTGCTACTTTATAAACTTTATTAACAATCTTTTTTCTTTTACCAAAAAATATGGCAACTAAGAGAGCGGGGATTGTAAAAATCAACCATTTAACGAAGATCCACCACCAGCCTATAAGTAACCACCATAGACATCCATGTCTTTTGTTTACCAAATAACTTTGGTTTAATAATTGAAAATTAATATTATGACTTTGACAATTGGGACATATTAGTTTTGGTGCATTAGTTTGTGTAACTTGATTATTATTCATTATGGCTTGCTCCTTCTTTTTTCTAACTTGGATAGATTTGTTAATCTAATATATATGTTAGCATAGAAATAATACTTGTAAATAAAAAGAGATAAAGTTTTTATCTCTTTTTGCTTTTTACTTTGTGATTAGAGTAAATATCTTTATCGCTCGATGTGAAGTATACATTCTCTGTTGTTAGATATTCGATGTCTCCTTTTTTATTTATGTAGAAGTCGACAAAGAGTGCTCCCATTTGATTTAGAAGATCTCCTCGTTCCATAAAGGCAGAATCATCAGTAACACATCCTAGATCAAATGCATGAACATTACGCCAAGTTAGACCTGCTATTTTGTGATAATGTCCTCTGAAGAGGGCTTGTGGCTTAACCCCCGACTCAAGGGCATTAATTGACTCTTGCATCTTATAGGTTTTACCCTTTGCCGATCCTCCACCAGGATGGTGAAGTTTGATAAGTAAGTTGCCCTTAGAACCAAGGTTTATATATCTTTGATCTTGTCCTAAATATTCCATGTCAGGCCTATTTAGACAAACATGTCTAACGATATCGGCTCCGGCATTAATAAAATGCGTATTGTCATGGTTTCCACTTATAACTTTTGTCGTAATACCTTCACGATATGGATAGTTATCGACAACATAGTCAAACTGTTCGTCAAAGCCTACAAATTCAGACTCATAGACATGATTTGGTCTTTTGTTGATGTAGTTACCATCTGTTAGATCTCCGGCGTGATAAACGGTTGTAATACCCTTTTCAACGCACAAATCATAAATATCTTCTAAAAGATCTAATCTGTCTTTAGAACTACCTAAATGAGTATCGGAAATAAAACAGGCACTAACCTTTTCACATTGACTACGTGGCGGTTTTAAATTTTGTCCATCATTTTGCCTTCTTACTGAGCCCCTTCGAATAATTTCTACTTCGCCGTCCTCACGTTCTGAAAATTCAAAATTCTTATTTTTCATATTTAGATAATGAATGATTGCTCTTATTTCATTTGGACTCATGTCGTAATGTTCACAAGCTTCACTTAAGGTAACCCCACTAGCTAAATATTTAGTATATGCATTTATTTCTTTGTATTTCATTCCTGTTGAATATGAATTATCTTTTTCCATTTTTACCCCCTATTTTTAAAGCTTTAACTTTTTGATAGTTATCAACCGGTTCTTGTCTATACATTGGAACTCTTGTTTCTAACGTCCTTACAAGCTTCATCTTTTTATCTCGCTCTAACTCTATATACCAAGCACCAATGG
>CAZVUK010000011.1:0-31164 GCA_964630225.1 uncultured Muribaculaceae bacterium | reverse complement strand
CCAACTACATTATATAGTATTTTAGTCAAAAGAAAAAGAGCTATTACTTAGCTCTTTCTACTAAAAGTTCTAATTGTTTCTTTTCTTCGACTAATTTTTCTCTGTCGGCTTCAACTATATTAGATGGAGCTTTTGAAATATAACTTTCATTAGCAAGTAAAGATTCACGTTTTGTAATAATAGCTTTTAGATTATCTATTTCTTTTTGAAGTGCTTCTTTATTTTCACCACTGTTTGATGAAAAACTAATTTTAATTCTTTCTGATTCAAAATTTACACTATCAATGCCACTATCTCCTAAGTTTTCATCTTTAATTTTAAGCTGTGTAAAGTAAATATCTTTAAGTTCGTTTGATACTTCAATTTTGATTTTGCTTTCTTTAGTTATAGCATTGTTTGCTTTCAAATTTCTAATAGCGACGATATCTGCAATGATTTTTTCAACAAGCACCAACTCGTCGTTAAACAGATCTTTAGTTTTTTCTGGGTAGTTTGTTTCAGAAACAAATTCATTTTCAGCGATATCTAATTTACTATATATTTCATCACAGACATGCGGCATAAAGGGCGATAACATTTTTAAAGTATCGGCCAGAACCATTAATAAAGTGCTCTTAGTCGTATTTGATTCGCTAGCTTTAGAAAGTTCTATGTACCAGTCACAGTAATCATTCCATAGAAAGTCATAAAGTAGGGCTCCGGCTGTATGAAACTCATATTTATCCATGCTCTTTTTAATTTCGCCAATCAAAATGTTCCTTTTTCCCAGTATCCATTTATCTGCTAATGATAAACCATCGAGACTAAAATCTTCTTTCTTAAATCCTTCGGTTTTCATTAGTACAAAGCGCGAAGCATTCCAAAGTTTATTGATGAAGTTCCAGGTTGCTGCGACTTTTTCTTCGTCAAATCTTAAATCTTGACCAGGCGAAGTTGCTGTCGTTAAGAAAAATCTAAGTGAATCAGCACCATACCGGTCTATGACATCCATCGGATCGATTCCGTTATTAAGTGACTTGCTCATCTTGCGACCTTCTTTATCACGAATTAGGCCGTGAATTAGACAATCTTCAAATGGTCTTTCACCAGTAAAATGTAAGCCCTGGAACGTCATACGGTTTACCCAAAAAGGTATTATATCATAACCGGTTACTAAGACGTTGCCTGGGTAATATCTTTTAAAGTCTGCCGATTCCTCAGGCCAGCCAAGGGTTGAAAATGGCCATAGAGCACTTGAAAACCAAGTATCTAGAACATCTTGATCTTGGGTCCAATCATCACCTTCCGGCACTGCTTCTCCGACATAGACTTCATCATCTTTATACCAAGCAGGAATCTGATGTCCCCACCAAAGCTGACGTGAAATACACCAGTCATACGTTATTTCCATCCAATGATTCATAATCTTTTCAAATCTTTTTGGCACAAAGTTAACTTTTTTATCTTTAGCTTTTTGATTTTCTAAAACCCTATCAGCTAGTGGACGCATTTTAACAAACCACTGTTTTGATAAATATGGTTCGATCATAACGTCTGTTCGCTCCGAATGTCCCACGCTGTGCACCATCTTTTCGATTTTAACAAGATTTCCTTTAGCCTCTAATTCTTTGATTAATTCTTCTCTACAAGCAAAACGATCCATATCCTTATATTTGCCAGCATTTTCATTCATCTTACCGTTTTTATTAATAACGATAAGACGCTCTAGATTGTGTCTATTACCTACTTCAAAGTCATTTGGATCATGAGCCGGCGTAATTTTTACGACGCCGGTACCAAACTCTGGATCAGCGTGCTTATCAGCTATAATAGGAATTATTTTTCCACTAGCAGGCAAGATAACATTCTTACCTACTAAATGATTATATCTTTCATCCTGTGGATTGACAGCTACTGCTGTATCACCAAACATTGTTTCAGGTCTTGTCGTTGCAAGAGTCAAATACTCATCACTTCCCTCGACAAAATATTTGATGTGATAAAAAGCTCCTTCGACATCTTTATAGATAACCTCTTCATTAGAAAGAGCGGTCATCGCTTCTGGATCCCAGTTGATAATTCTCTCACCGCGGTATATTAAACCCTCTTCATAAAGTTTAATAAAAACATGATTAACAGCTTTATTTAATCCTTCATCAAGTGTAAAGCGTTCCCTCGAATAATCAAGATGTAAACCAAGTTTAGACCACTGTTCTCTGATGTTAATACTGTATTCTTCTTTCCAGTCCCAGGCATATTCGAGCCACTTGCTACGCTTTAGCTCACGTGGTTTGATACCCATTTCTTTTAGTCTTCCATCAACCTTAGCCTGCGTCGCAATACCAGCGTGATCCATACCAGGAAGCCATAAAACATCATATCCCATCATCTTTTTGTATCTGATAATAATATCTTGAATGCTGACATCCCAAGCATGACCTAAATGCAATCTTCCAGTAACATTAGGCGGAGGTATTACAATACAAAACGGTTCTTTTGATAAATCTTTTCCCGCTTTAAAAAGCTCTTTATCGAGCCATTTATTATATTTGGATGCTTCGACTTCTAAATGATTATATTTCTTATCTAACATGAGATCCTCCCTTCATAATAACTTATTATTTTCGATAAAATTTTAGCATATATATCTTTTTGTGCTTCACCGACCGTTATACTATTTAAATATATTATAAAATAATTGTTTTCTTTTAATATGTCAAAACTTTCTTGAAAGTTTAAATCGTATAAAAAAGCTAATTTAAGTATAATGTGATCTGTTCTTGTTTCTATATCTTTAAAGTATATTGATTTTTCTTCAAAGACAGCTTTAATGACTTTAGGATTAGGATCAAACTCAAAATTATCTTTGTAATTATCAACACTAACTCTAAATATATCTATTTTATCAGCATCTCTAATTAAATTACTAAAATATAATTCTCTTTCGTTTAGTCCTTCCTCAACTTCAAATTTATTGTGATTTAAAACAGCTTTTCTTACTATTGTTTTTTCTTCGTCATTAAGTTCTAAATAATTTAGTATATCCATTTTATCTATTACTTCGACTGATTTAAGTGCATGATCATATTCTTTATCAGAAAAGCTATCTGTTTCATAAAGCTGAGGAAATCTTCCAGCATCATGGAAATAGGCTGTAATCATTGCTAAATATCTGTCTCTATCATTTAAATTTAACTTATCACATAAAGTTTTCATTACTTTTGCTACTTCGTATGTGTGAACATTCTTTAAAGCTAATTTATAATTACTTAAATCAAAAGAATTAATAAACTCGTCAAATTTTTTTTCTACTTTTTCTACACTCACATTTTCCTCCAAAAAAAATCATTCATCCAAAGGACGAATGATCGTGGTACCACCTTAATTACTTCTTATTACTATAACGCGTTACCGGAGATACTTACTAAACTCAGCATCTCAACTCCCTTGCTACAAATCATGCTTTCTTTTCTAAGTTTACACCGGCCACTTAGTCTCTTTAAAAATACTACATGATCCCTCAAGATCAAAGTTCTAGATAGATTATAAACAAATTATCTATAATTGTAAAGTTTATTTTATAACATATGGTAAAGCTGATGTTCCCTCACCGCTTTCAATTAAAACTGTTCTCGTAACGGTTACGACAATATTATATGTTATGTCTGCGGCTGCTACATCAACAGCTTCAACGTCGTATGATCCGTTTATTACATTTATTGATGAACCGTATTGGTCATCGATTGTCGCACTTGGATTCATTGTCCAAACTCTAGCGGAAATTGGATGTGGTGGATATAGTTCTCCTAATTTATAGAGTCCTATTTTATACATCTTTATTTTACTAGGGTCACTACAGCTACTTGTGTATAAATTTTCTTTAGTTGCCATAGTAGCTGGATTAATACTATCGTTACAGAAGTATCCATCAACTAACAAAGCTTTAGCAGCAGTCGAAAATTTATTATATTCGGTCGTATTTAATCTCTCTTTAATATCACTAGTTGAAAAATCGTAATGGGTTTGATCGTAACGAGTAGCTGAATTGACATGTATTGTTGCTCTCGTATTACCAGAATCATCTTTGCCGATAATTCTAAATTTTTGATTAGAACCACCAAAATTCAAGTAAAAGTATTCCCCAGCTGGGCGAGTTGCCAATTGCTGACCTGATTCACCTTTATAATCAGGCTCGATAATATAGGGATTAGTTGCCGTTCCAACTCCTTTGACTACTTCAACTGAAGAACCAAAAGTTATTACTGGTATTGGCATAGCGTAACTATTTGATAGCTTTTCAAATAGATTCATATTATCCTGTGTAAAGGCTACGTTAAAACCTGTCGCTCCTTCACTAAGTGTCCACCTGTTTAGTATTCCTGAAGCTGTTGGATGTTTAATTTTTCTTGCTTCATAGGCACTTAGTAATCCTATTTTAGACTTGTATACTTTAGCAGGATTACTGCTAATAGGAAGATCAAAGTTAGTACTAGGTGAAGCATCATAGGTATTCATTGTCAGATATTGATCAGGGTTTTTTAAGTTTGGATAGAAGACGTTTTCTAGCCATTTTTGCATTGTACTTCCAGTATAGACATTACTTCCTTTTGCATCAAAAGGCAAAGCTGTAACATAACTTAAGTTTAGGGCTTTGACCGTCTCTTGCATCTCGTCATAATTGACAATTTGCCAAAGGCTACCTGAATAATAAATATATTTATTTAGGGCTTTTACTGGGTCATTGGTAACATAGACAATATTTCCATCACGAACAATTTGTGCACTTGTTGTTTTGACCTGCTGATAGAGACTACTACCTTCGGTTTTCGTGTAAGCTATACAGTTAGCCACATCTTCTTCACCTTTGACATAGTCTGCCGTGCTAGGTACTTCATCTTTACAAGTCATTTTAAAGAAAGTCTCAATCTTACCTCTAGTGTTTTTAACTCTTATGGTCGAGGACGAAACAGTACATGTTGTTCGTTTATCATTATAAGCTTTTATATAATCTCTACTGACAAGATCATTTAAAGTAAACTCAGCGCAACCATTTTGCGTCGAAGGACCCATCTTATCTTTTAGCGTTCCCGCGTATACTTTAGCCGCTTCATCAATAAGCATATAATAGTTATCATATTTTTTAATATTGTTATTTAACATAAGTTTAGATAGCGTTGGAAAAACAATCATCAAGATCAGTCCGATAATTACAATAACACCGATTACTTCGATTAAGGTAAATCCCTTTTTATTCAATTTATACCACCTCTATTATATTAATTATAACACTCTTTAAAAAATATCAAAAGATTAAATACACTTTATCATGCCAAATAAAAACTCAAGAATTGATAAAATTCTTGAGTCTTAGTATTTCTTTATCTAATTTACTATTATTTTTAGTAAGTTTGCTTTTAATTGTTCTTTTTTTATCGAGTTCTTTTGTGCAATAGTCGATAAATAAAGAGGGTCTTTGCTTAATAAAGATTGGGCCGAAGTAGAGCTCGTCATCACTGTATGAAATTTTTCCTTTTTCTAGTGAAAGAATAATATAATATTTCTTACTATCGTAAATAATCATCTCATCTTTGATGATAAATCCCTTGTTGCTGATATATTTTCTAAATTTATCCACTTCTGTATGAGGTGAAACAATAAGCTGTTTGACAGATTTTAGAAGATCGAAGTCTTCATCTATCATAGTTTCGATTGTACTTCTTCCCATACCGGCTATTATAACTGTATCAACTTCATCATTTATTGCTTTTAAACCTGGGGCCAATATCGCAGTAATATTATTCTCAATATTATAAATCTCTATATTTCTTTTAGCTGCTTCCAGTGGCATTGGAGCAATATCTGAAGCTATCACTTTTTTTCCTTGACCAGATAGGTAAATCGATAATAGTCCATGGTCGCAACCGACATCTAAGACTACTTTACTATCTTTAGCTAAATCAGCTATTGCTTTAAGTCGCTTTGATAACATTAATCGATTAGAAAATCCTTTAGTTTTCTACTTCTTGAGGGATGTCTTAACTTGCGAAGAGCTTTAGCTTCAATTTGACGAATACGTTCACGGGTTACCCCAAATATCTGTCCAACTTCTTCGAGCGTTAAGCTCTGCCCATCATCGAGTCCAAATCTTAAGCGAAGAACTTTCTCTTCTCTATCAGTCAAGGTAAGAAGGACATCTCCTAATTCGCTTTTAAGCATTTCCATCGTCGTATATTCCTCCGGTGACATCGTATTGACATCTTTGATAAAGTCGCCAAGATGCGAATCGTCTTCTTCACCAATCGGTGTTTCAAGCGATACTGGATCTTGCGAAATCTTATAGATTTCTCTTACTTTTTCGACCGTTATACCAAGTTTTTTAGCTAGTTCATCATCACTTGGTTCTCTGTTTAATTCCTGTGTTAATTGACGCTGTACTCTTGCTAGTTTGTTTATTGTTTCAACCATATGAACCGGTACTCTTATTGTTCTAGCTTGATCAGCAATCGCTCTGGTGATAGCTTGTCTAATCCACCAAGTAGCATAAGTAGAAAACTTAAAGCCTTTAGAGAAATCAAATTTTTCTACTGCTTTCATAAGACCGATATTCCCTTCTTGGATTAAATCCAAAAAGAGCATGCCACGTCCTACATATCTTTTGGCAATACTTACAACTAGACGAAGATTCGATTCTGCCAACATCTGTTTAGCGCGCTCGTCACCTTCTCCAGCTAATTTTGCATATTCAAATTCCTCTTCGGTAGTAAGAAGATTAATTCTTCCTATTTCTTTTAAATACATTCTAACTGGATCGTTTATCTTAATATCTTTTGAGAAAGTAAGATCTTCGACAGCTATTTCTTCAGGGCTTTCGACCGTCTCTTTTGATTCATTATCTGCTGAATCAGATATAACTTCGATTTGATTGTCAACTAAAGTATTATATAAATCATCAAGTGTATCGCTATCGACATCGAGTCCCTTAAGCTCTTCGGCAATCTCTTCGTAGGTTACAAAACCGTTTTCTTTACCCTTTTTAATCAGGTCCTCTTTACGGTCTTCGATCGGTTTAATTAAATCTAACATTTTACTCCCCTATTCTTAATTTTCTGATTTTATCACTTATTTTAGCTTTCTCAATCGGATCTTGTTCTTCTTCAATTAGTTTCTTTAGGCGTTTAACTTCTTGCCTCTTTACATATTCATCAATTACTCCGATAAAATCATCGATAAGCTCTTCGGTGATTGGAAAATCAAAATTTTCAGCGACGATCAAATTATACATTTCTAGTAAATCTTCTTGATTCTGCAAATAAGTGTAAAAGTCTGCTTCATTAATATTGCCGAATTTGTTTTGATAATAACAAATTTCATCAGCCAATCCTTTTAGAACTTTACTTGTCATCTGCACTTTAGATTCTTTGTATTTTTTGATAGCTAAATCGCTATTTAACATCGTATATATCAAACCATATGCTGCTTTATCATATTTGCTAAGATTAAGTTTTTCTTTGACAGGAGTAAGGATAATTTCTTCCTTAACGACCTGCGTTTTTTGATAATCTTGCAAACGTTTTTCCAGTGTATTATAACTTATATTTGATTCTTTTGCAAGTTTTTTAAGGATTATCTCGATCCGCAGTTCATCTTTGATACTGCTGCTTTCTTTAATTACTTTGTCAACATAAGCAGCCAGTGAAATATCGTTATCAAAGTTGACGTTTTTACGTAACGAAGCCACTTTAAAGTCATAAAAATCGATCGAAGATTCAACTAGCTTATTAAATCTATCTTTTCCATTTTTGACGATAAAAGTATCAGGGTCATCCCCGTCTTTTAAAAGAGCCACTTTAACAGTTAAATTTTCTTTTTCAAGAGCTTCCCCTATCGATAGAGTTGCAGCTTGTCCTGCCGCATCACCATCGAGCATTAAAAGAATATTACTCGACAGTTTTTTTAATAACGCTATCTGTTCGCTAGTTAGCGCTGTACCCATTAAAGCAACAACATTTTTATAGCCAATTGTCGATAATCTAATTACGTCTAGAAATCCTTCGACAAGGATTACGTGACGCTCCTTTCTTGAATGCTCTTTAGCTAAGTGATAATTGTAAAGACATGAACCTTTTTTAAAGATGACCGTCTCTTTTGTATTAACGTATTTATTTTCTTTGCTCTTATCATATATTCTTCCAGAAAAACCAACCGCATTACCGCTGGGGTCAAAAAGAGGAAACATAATACGTCCTATATACATATCATAGCCTTCGCTTATTAAACCAATATTTTCCAGTTCCACTAAATTATATTCTTTTTCTTTTAGTATCTTAGTTAGGGCGTCTTTTTCTTTTAGGGCAAGTCCTATACCAAAATCCTTTATCGTTTGTTCATCGATACCACGACTGCTTAAATATTCTCTAGCTGCGCTTCCTGCTGGCGTATTTAAATTATTCTGATAGTACTTACTAGCAAAATTATATATTGCATAATATTTAGAAAATTTAGTGCTTTTGGCACTGACAGTGTTATCTGCAATATCGATACCGGCTTTTCTAGCTAAAACACTTAAAGCTGATCTAAAGTCGATATGATCATAATCCATAAGGAAGGTATAGACATTTCCACTAGCACCACAAGAAAAACATTTATAGATTTGTTTGTCTCTACTTACACTGAGAGATGGATTTGTGTCATTATGAAAAGGACATACCCCAAAATAATTTTTGCCTTTCTGTGACAAAGGTATGTACTCTCCGATAAAATCGACAATGTCGATTTTAGATCTAATTTCATTGATCTGCTCTTGACTTGCCATATTCTTTCCTCATAAATAATATATTATACTTTTTTACTCAAATTATCTAAAAATTTTATAATTACTTTTGATTTTTCTTCATAATCATCAGGAAACTTCATAAAACCCTTAGCTCCAATATATGAATTATCAGTAAAGGCGATACGTAAATTAAATGACTTTCCCGTCGTATCGTTGCCTCCTCTTTCATTGAAGTTATTCCACTTATTTAATTTTAAATCATGAACTAATCTACTTAATTCTCTGACATCTTTTTCTTTGATATATCTATCGATTGATATATGTATTGGTGTGTTACCCGTAGTTTTAATAATAAGTCTAAAATATTGATCTTCTTTAATTATGTATTCATAAAAGCCATCATTTTCACTACCAAAATTAAATTCAAAATAATCAACGTATTTTATCGCTTCTTTTTCACTAACAGGTTGGTAGACAGAACTATTGCAAGCAGTTATAAAAATAAGCATTAATATGATTACTATTTTTTTCATAAATACTCCTTAAAATAAAGTTAGTTGACTAGATTCAGGCATTCCCTCGAGCATTCCCATCAGACGCATCTTTTCAATAATGGTCGAAGATACTTTAGCTCTTTTTTGAAGGTCTTCGATACTGATAAAGGGCCGTTTTTCACGTTCTGAAACTATTAAATTTGCAACGGTGCTACCCAGTCCTTCGATAGTACTAAATGATGGAATCAGTGTTTCTTCTCCATCAAGGACAAAGAGGTTTGGCAAGCTTTTCTCAAGACTAACTGGGGCAAATTTAATTCCTCTAGCCGCAGCTTCTTGGGCACATCGCAAGCCTATTAGTATGCCAGCATCTTTATTGCTTGCTTCAAAGCCCTTAGCATTTATTTCAGCTATTTTTATTTTGATAGCATTATATCCCTTGATCATAGTTTCGACATCAAAATCACTTGTTCTAACTGAAAAATATGCTGCATAGTACCAAAGTGGATGATAGACCTTAAACCAAGCAATGCGAAGAGCACTTAATACATAAGCGCAAGCATGTGCTTTAGGAAACATATATTTAATTTTATAACATGATTCTATATACCATTCAGGTATATTGTTTTCACGCATTTTAGAAGACCATTTAGCCCATTCATCGGTTTCTTTGCTAGCTTTCCCTTTACGAACAAACTCCATAATTTTGAAAGCATCAAGTGGCTCCATACCATTTTTCATTAGGTATACCATTATATCATCACGACAACCGATTACTTCATCAAAAGTGACTACCTCATTTTTAATTAAGTCTGAAGCATTCCCTGCCCATACGTCAGTACCGTGGGACAAGCCCGAAATTTTAACAAGTCCGGCATAGTTTGTCGGCTTAGTTTCAATAAGCATATTTATCGTATTATCTGTTCCAAACTCAGGAAGACCGAGGACTCCTATTTCGCAGCCGATATCATCGCTGCTAGCACCTAAGGCATCAGTTGATGTAAATAAACTTATTACTTTAGGATCAGCCGGATCTAGTTTAGTGACATCGATACCCGATAAGTCTTGTAGTATTTTTAAAACGGTCGGATCATCATGTCCTAGTATATCAAGTTTTAAGAGACACTCTTCGATAGCGTGATAATCAAAATGGGTCGTTCTCCAAGCTGAATTTTTATCGCCTGCCGGAAATTGATAAGGCGTAAAATCACTTATATCCTTATAGTCTGGTACAACTACTATTCCTCCGGGATGCTGACCTGTTGTTCTTTTAACACCGACAACGCCGGCTGCTAAACGCTCAATCTCGGCTGAACGCATCTCTATTCCTTTATCTTCACAGTATCCTTTGACAAAGCCGTATGCTGTCTTATCAGCAACGGTACCGATAGTACCAGCTCTAAAGACATTGTCGATACCGAATAATTCTTTAGTATAATCATGGGCTAGCGCTTGATATTCACCAGAAAAATTCAAATCGATATCGGGCACTTTATCAGCTTTAAAGCCAAGGAAGGTCGCAAATGGCATATCGTGACCATCTCTATTCATTGTTGTACCACACTTTGGACAATCTTTTTTTGCTAGGTCAAAACCACTCGAATAGGTATACGAGAGCATTTTGCCATCTTCTTCAAAAATTGAATGTTTACAATTTGGACAAGCATAATGAGCTTCGATTGGATTAACTTCGGAGATACCCATCAGATATGCAACAAAAGATGAACCAACCGACCCACGAGATCCAACGAGGTAACCATCATCATTACTCTTCTTAACGAGTTTTTGTGCAATCAAATAGATAACATCAAAGCCTCCGTTAAAGATTCCTTCAAGCTCTGAAGCAATACGTTCTTCGACTATCTTAGGAAGCAGCTCACCATAAAGCTCGTGAGCTTCATCATAAACAATCTGTTTAGTTGTCTCACGACTATTTTCGATTACTGGTGAAAATGGTATGCCCTTAGTATCTGGAACAACATCTACTTCTTCGACTAAATCAGCAATCTTATTTGGATTAGCTATAACGATTGTTTCTCTTAAATCTTGATCAATAAAATCAAAAGCTGTTAACATTTCATCGGTCGTTCTAAAATAAGAACTCGGAATAGATGTAATATTATTTCTCGCAAGAACGTGTCTACCTCCACCTGGTACTTTTTGATTTATAATTATTTCTCTAAATATTTTGTCGGCATCTTCGATATGATGAACATCACCACTTGCCACAATTAAAGTATCGGTTTCACTGACCACTCTAATTATTTTTTTAATGTGATCTTTTAAATCTTTCATATTTTCAAAATCACTCATTTGAATTAAATGATCATATACTTCTGGTGGCTGAACTTCGACATAATCATAAAATGCAATAATATCTTTTAGTTCGTCTTCACTTTTACTTCTAGCCTCGACGAATACTTCTGAAGCATAACAGCCAGAACCAATAAGTAAACCGTCACGATTTTCATCGAGAACAGTTCTTAATATTCTAGCACTACCTTGATGAAGATAATCAGTCGATGCAATCGATAAAATCTTATATAGGTTTTTTAAACCGACAAGATTTTTAGCAATTAAATTAACATGGTAATATCTACCATATTTATATATTTCGTCTTTGTTTATTAATTTATTTAAATCATTTAATAAGAGAATATCTTGATTAGATAACTTTTGAGCCATTTTATAAAATACTAATGCTGTTGCTTCGGCATCATAATCACCACGGTGATGAGAATCCTCATCAAAAGGTACTTCATATCTTTTAACAAGTGCTGATAAGCCATGACGAGAGAATTCTTTATCTAGCTGTCTTGATAATTCTAAAGTATCTATAACGGGATTATTAAATTTTTTAAAATTATATTTCTTTATTGCCATTTCTAAAAAGGACATATCAAACTTGGCGTTATGAGCAACAACCGGAAGGTCTCCAATCCACTCGAGAAATGATGCTACGGCTTCATCTTCTTCGATTTGTCCCTCTAGCATCTTTCCTGTAATACCAGTTATCTCAGTAATTTTAGCCGGAAGTGGTCTTTTTGGATCGATAAGTTGTGAAAATTTATCGATAATCTTACCTTCTTTTATTTTGACCGCTCCGATTTCAATAATCGTATCGCCACTACCAGCATTAAAACCAGTCGTCTCAAAATCAAAGACAACAAAAGTATCCAATAACATATCTCTGTCATCAGGTCTTATAACTAAATTGACATTATCTTCGATTAAAGTTAGTTCAGCTCCGTATAATACTTTAAATTTATCTTCATGTTTCTCTATCTTTTTATTTAGTCCTTTAACTGTATTAAATACTTCCGGAAATGACTGACAAGAATCTTTATCAGTAATTGCTATCGCTTTATGTCCCCATGCATGAGCCAGCTTTACTATGTCACTAGCATTTGCTATACCATCCATCTGACTCATTTGGGTATGAACATGAAGTTCAACTCTTTTTTCTGGAGCCTTATCTTCACGCTGCTTTTTCTTTTTAGCACTTTTAGCAATATTATTTACATTTAAAACAATCTCCCCACCACTAAAGTTATCAAACTTAGTTCTTCCTTGTAGTTTAACATAAGAACCCACTTTAGTATGTTTCATAATATTATCAAAATCTTCATCTCTTCTCGTAAAGATTTTACAAAAAATACTATCGGTATCATCATTTACTTTTAGTGTTATTATCTTAAACTCTTTGCTACGTGGAACAAAATCTTCCTGTCCAAAAACTATCCCTTCGATCGTAATGCGATTTTCTTCACCAATGATACTCCTGATAGCTACAGCTTCATCTTTGATAGGATAACCAAATATCGCACTATCATCTTTATTAGTCTTTTTACTAGCTTTTTTTTCTTTTACTTCTTCGATTGGTGCTTTTACTTCAACATTTAAATCTTTGATTATATTTTCAACTATTTTATTTCTTTTCTCTTCATTAAAAGCTATTTTAATCTTCGGTTCATAACCAAAAATTTTCATCTGATTATTTAAATCTTTAATAAATGAAGAAACTTGTTTTTCTTCAGCTTTATTTACTACTTCGACTGAATAATTATTATCTTCGGTAATTAATCTGTCACTAAAAACATCAATGAGAGGATTCTTTTTAGATATATTTTCAACACAGCGATAAAAATAATCTTTGAAAAATTTATTATCGACTTCTCTAGCTTCGACACTTAGATGAACTTTATAACCAGAAAAATATGTTTTTAATTTTTCTTTCAAGTCAAAATACAAATCACAAGATAGATTTGTTTTGTTTTGAAGAACTATCTTCACTACTTTCTTTTTTTCATCTAGACTTATCTCTTCAAAGGAAGCATCGCTAAATTCATGTTGATATGCTTTATCGATATTAAGTTTATCAAGTACTATTTTTAGTTGATCGCTCATGTTTCCCCCCTCTTAATAAAAATGGGTTACCCCATCAATTATTAAAATTGTTCAATCTTATAATATATTTTTGATTTCTACAACAAAAATCTATAAATCCATATATATCTACTTTAGCTAGTTGTGGTTCTAACTGGTAATGATCTAGTTCAAACGATGTCTTATCACGCATCATGTAATTGAGCATCTTTTCTTTATCTGCGCCTAAGTACATGAGCCAATATGGATACAACTGTTTCTTTAAAAGTTTAAGTCTCTTAAAGCCTTGGTCATATTTAGTTTCGCCACAAACTTGAGTAGCTAGTTCGTTATTAATAGCCATATCAAGTATCGCAGAGACCATTTCTCTATTTTCTTTTTGAAAATCTGCTACTTCATATTTTAATACAGTATAAACTATTCGCATAAGAGTTAAAAACGAATCTTCTCTGTCATCTTTCTTGCCCCAAGCTATAGCTTTCTTAGGATTTGATTTCATATATTCGACAATGTCTAAAAGTGGATGAATAACAACGATGTTGTACTGATCCGAAAGCTTGATGCGACATATCTTTTTAAAAGCTTCGCTTATATCTTTTTTCTTACTATCCCAAGCATCCATTAAAAAGTTGCGATGTTTATCTGTTTCTTTCTTTAATAAATCAAATATTTCGCTATCGAAAACTATATCATAGATAGTATTATCATCAGGTATAAAATCTTCGCCATATTTAAGTATTTCGATATTTTCACTTTCCATACTTAAATAGATCGATGAATAATTATTCCATACCCTCTCTTTTAAAGCTTGTATTTCTTCACAAAATGATGGTTTAAACAATAGATACCATGCTAACAAATAATCATTATCGATAAACTTTATATTCATAACCATCCTTCTTTCTTAGATAAATATATCACATAAAGAAAAGTTTTTAAATCTTAATCATTAAGTTTTTTTATATTTTGAACAATGATCTGATATTTATCCATGCGTTTTTCAACTTTTCCCTTGATAAGGAGTATATCTCCTTGAACGGTAGAAAATCGTTTGTGTTGCTCCGGAAACAATGTGTAATCGATACTCGAGGTATTATCGCTACCGATAAGAAAACTCATCTCATCTCCTTTTTTTGTTTTGATTATTTTTTTGTTTTCCACAAGAATAATTGAATCGACGGTTTTGTTAAAGTGCTTTTCAATTTCGATTAAATCGATAACCCGATATTTTTCTTTGTAATTAACTGCCGGATGATTGCTTAGGTAAAAACCAAAAATTTCTTTTTCTTTGCTCATTAAAAATTCTTTAGAATATTCTTCACTATGATCTATTTCCGGTTTAGTAATTAATGACTCATCCAGGTCCTTGATTAAATTGGCATAGTTTAAAATTTTGTCTAAGTTATTTATTAATGTCTGATTATTAAAACTAAAGGATTTAAAACAAGAGACATAGATCATATCTTCGAACATTTTTTTGTTTACCCCGCTTGCCGATAAGTGAGCAAAACAATCGTAGATATCTTTATATTTACCTTTCTTTTCACTTATCGCTTTAGCTGTTATAGCTCCGATTCCGTTTATACTTGATATGGGAAAACGTATGCCTTCGCTTGTTGCCAGGTAACTACTGCTGCTTTTAGTGATGTCTGGTGCTAATATTTTAATATCAAGACGTTTTGCTTCAGCCAAATACTCACTGGTTTTTTTGCTGTTGCCGATAGTTGATGATAACAAATTACTAAAAAAGTATTTAGGATAATGAGCTTTCAAATAAGCCATCCTAAAGGCAACGATAGAGTAAGCTACCGAATGCGATTTATTAAAACCATAACCGGCAAATTTCATGATTAAATCAAATAAATTTTTACTTACATCCCGGTCATGACCAAGTACTATTGCTCCATCGATAAACTTCTTTTGATATGATTCTAAAAGTTCTTTCTTTTTTTTGCTCATTGCTACGCGCAAAATATCAGCTTCGGCCATTGTGAAACCAGCAAATTCGTGGGCAATTTGCATAATTTGTTCCTGATAGATAATTATTCCGTTAGTAGCTTTTAAAATAGTTTCAAGCGAAGGATCAGGATAGTCTATTTTAACTTTCCCTTCTTTGCGAGCAATATATAATGGAATATTCTCACTAGGACCAGGTCTAAATAAAGCTATCGCATCGACTACCTCGTCAAAAGAACTAGGTTTGAGATTTTTTAAAAACGCTCTCATCCCTTCACTTTCAAACTGGAATATCCCTAACGTATCTCCTCTTGAAAAAAGAGAATTTACTTCTTTAGAAGCAAGGGGAATATCGTTAAAGTTTAAAATTATTTTTTCCTTTGCATTAATTTCTTCGATAATATTCATGATGGTCGAAAGATTCTTAATACCTAAAAAATCCATCTTCAACAAACCGATATCTTCTAAATAATTTAAGGTATATGCTGTCAAATACATATCATTTGACTTAACTAGAGGTATGACTTCATCTAAATCTTTTCTAGATATTACGATACCAGCTGCATGAACCGAGCTATGGCGCGGAAAACCCTCAAGCTTTAAAGCAATCTTATAAAGTAACGACATTTTCTCATCAGAATCAACTATATCTTTAAAGGCTCTATCATTTTGATAATAGTACTCAAGTTTTGCACTGCTAGCACTGGGAATGATGCGACATAGTCTTTCAACAAGATTAGTGCTTGCATTAAGTACTTTAGCACAATCTCTTAAAACTTGTCTTGCGGCAAGTGTTCCATATGTGATGATACCCGCTACTTTTTTGTTTCCATATTTTGCGGCTACATATTTTATAACTTGATCACGTTTGTTATCAGGAAAGTCCGTATCAATATCTGGCATACTGACACGTTCGATATTTAGAAAACGCTCAAAAAGCAAATCATATTCAAAAGGATCTATATCTGTTATACCAAGGCAGTATGCAACAAGTGATCCGCCAGCTGATCCTCTTCCTGGACCAACTAATATGCCCTCTTTTTTAGCATATTTAATATAATCATAAGTAATTAAAAAGTAATCAGGAAAACCCATTTTATCGATGACAGCTAATTCTTTTAAAAGTCGCTCTTTATACTTGTCACTTACTTTTCCTTTAAGTCTTAACTCTAGACCTTTAATACTTAATTCTTTTAAGTACTTAGAACTATCATTCATTTTATTTTCAAAAACAGGCATCAAATGCTCATCTTTGACAAAATCAACATTACAAGAAGAGCTTATCTCTAGACTAGCTCTAAGACCTTTTGATGAAGACTTCTCCTGAGCTTCTTCATAAGTAAAATAATGTTTGTTATTTAAATCATATGAAACTTCCGATGCAATCGTTTTAGCGTCTCTAATCATGTATAAATATTTTAAATATTCTCTATCATTATATGTAAGACATCTCGTTTCATTTATATAGACGACATTGCTACTGTAGTTAAGAAGTTTTTGTTCTTCGATTTTATCACTAAAACCTAAGTAATAATCTTTATATATTGATGATAACTCTTCATAATAAAGAAGGCTATCATATGGAATAATAGCTATCAGGTTATTTTGATAGCTTTTTAGATCCTCAAATTCGAGCTCTCTATCTTCAAGTAAAGTAACAAGCTTGACAAGATTTAAGTATCCTTCATGATTTTTAGCATATAAAAGTATATGACCATCTTTATATCTGGTATCAAGTCCAATTACGGCTTTAATACCTTCTTTTTTGCAGGCTTTGTAAAAGTCCATCGCACTATTCAAATTATCATCACATACAGCAAGTGTATCTATCTTATTATCACTTGCAAAAGAGACTAACTCCCCGATAGAAATCAGACTTGAAAGAAGAGAATAATTTGTTTTTAGATATAAATTACTATACATATTTCCTCATATATAATATATCATACATTATCCTTTTAGAATATCGAACAAAAAAAGAACTTATCTTTTTTTAACTTTGATAAGTTCTTTTGCTGGAATCATAGTAATTGACTTTTTAAATGCCTCTGGATCGGTTTTATATTCTTCGACGTAGTTTCTAAACTTATCTAAATTAACTTTAGTAATGTTTAGTTCTTCATCCTTTTTAGAAAGTATTAGTCTTCCCTTTTCTGCTACGTAAATACCATCACGTCTAATGGAAGGATCGAGTACTGCTCTAAATTTCTTTTTAGTCATTATTTCGGTTGCAACACCAAATCTGTTAACTACAGCTAGAATAGATTTATCAGAATCAATTTCTGTTCCATCTAAGACATATTTAAGTTTTAGTTCTACTATTTTGTTCATTTTTCTTCCTCCTTCATAAACCTCGTACATTATATAACAAAAGATCTAATAAGTCAAAAAAAAGCTTTAAAATAGCTTAAATATTGACTTATTAACTTGACTAAAAATAGCTACTGTGTTAAAGTTATAAGGCAGTAATTAGTCAAGGAGGAAGAAATGCCAGTTAATGTAACAAGCCGAAAACCTAATTTTAAAAATACGCGTTCGCACGCTCTTAACGCTAGTAGAAAAAAGCAAGGACTTAACTTACAAACAGTTAGACTTGAAACTGGAGAGAGAGTTAGAGTTTCAAACAAGGAACTTAGAACGGTTAAAAAAGCGGTCAAAGTAAAAGATATCTAGTGTTAGATATCTTTTTTTATTAATTTTTTCTAAAAGTATATTTAATGCTCCCAAGCATTGTTATCAGCGATATGATAGCAAGAATGATGTAGAAGTATATATTATCACCGGTACGAGGATTAAGCACCGATACTTTTCTTATGTCTAGGACAACCGTTATGTCAGAAGTAAGATTTGTAAGCAGTAATTTTCCATCTACAACATCAGCTGTTCTATCTCTTCCGTTAATTTTAATTGAAAACAGTTTGTATCCTGTTTCAAGATTCAAGTCAATTTCATAATTACTATCATAGTCAAGGTCTACTGTACCACTACTTCCTTCGGGTAATCCTTCACTTTTTGGAATTATAATTTTTATCGCTGCTATTTTATAGGTAACGATAATATTTAGATTACTATCAAGTGAATCGATAGTCATTTGATTATTTATTACCTGATCGCTTACATCGATACCATTAAGTAATACTTTACTAATAACATGTCCAGCATTTGGCATAAATTTAACGACAACTAGACTTCCTTCGATGATGCCTGTTTCGCTTGTCGAAATACTTCCACCTTCACCGGCAACCGAAGTCATAACATCATATCTAACAGCTTCGATGACCGTTACAGTTGTCGAAGTGTTGACCGTTTTATAATTAGTTGTATCACTTGGTGTATAAATAATATTGTATGTGTTATCTCCAGTTGGTGTCATGATGATTGTTTCATCTTGCCATGACCAACCATTAGGTAGATCGACAGTACTAAGAGGTTCATCCAAAGCTCCACTTAAATCATTTGGCAGAGCGTAAACAGGCTCGGCTTTTGCTATATTCCAGTTTAGAATAACTGGTGTACTTGTTCCATCTATCCATTCGTGATTAGGATCAAGTGAAACAGTTATTTTATAAGATCCGGCGTTAGTTGCTGTCATATCACCACTTGTTATGGTAGGAGTGAAAGACTTGTTATGCATGCTAAACTAGTAAAGTAACAAAGAAAAAAGTAATCATAGATTACTTTAAGTCCAGTTCTTCAATATCTTCGATTACTGATTGTTGTTGATCGACAATCAGTTTTAATTTGCGTTTAAATACTATTATATTTCGCTCTAGTGTATCAGCTTTAATCTCAATCTTTTCAGCTCTTATTAGTGCATCATTGACAATTCTTGAAGCGTTACCCTTGGCATCATCAATAATTATCTTAGCTTCATCTATTGCATTTTTTCTAATGTTGTTCGAAGCTTCTTCGGCTTTTAATAAGGATGAATTAAGTGTCTTTTCAAGACCTCTATATACATCTAATTCCTTGTTAAGATTATTTATTTCATTTTGCTGACGCTTTACTCTATTTACAATAGATTCAGTTTGAGCGATAACATCATCGACAAACTTGTTTACTTCGTGTTTATTGTATCCGTTTTCTTCAAAGGAAAACCTTTCCATGTTATCACCTCAATATTTTAGAAATCTAAATCGTCATCATCGACTTTTTTACTTGATTTAGACGTTTCTTCGGTAATAGTTCCTTCAACGTTAACATTTCTTGGTGTACATAGGAAAATACCTCCGCCTAATTTTTGAATTTCTCCACCTATCGCATATAAAGTCCCGCTTAAAAAATCCACTATTCGTTTAGCTTGGTCAGGAGTTACTCTTTTTAAGTTAACTACAACCGCGCTTTTTCTTTTTAAGTAGTCAGCAATTTGCTGTGACTCTGAATAGGCACGAGGTTCAACTAGCATCATCTTATTTGATGCTTCATTATCGTAGTCAACATTTTCACCATAGTCGTCTGGTTTTTCATCTCCAGGTGGCTCAACGCCTATAATTTTTTTTAATTTATCAAATGCCATATTTTCCTCCGATATCGTATATAGAAATTATACCATAGTTATTTTGTGCTTGCAAAGACTATTTTTGGTTAAACCATATCTTACCTACCAAGCTATTACTACTGTTTGGTTCAGGTACCGGTCTATCAAAAGCAATGTTTAAAGAAATTGGAAAGGCACTTCCAAAGACAAGAGCAGTTCCCGGCTGGAGATTCTTAAGTTGGGTCGTTCCTTCTTCGGTAATATTTGGGACCATTTCACGAATGAAAGCTAAGTCTTTTGGATGCAGTGTTCTTAAAATTACAAAGTTAGAACACTGAGAAATACTAGTTTCACTTAATTCACTTGGTCTTTGAGTAATTAATCCTAGGATGACTCCATATTTTCGACCTTCTTTAGTAATACGGTCAAAGATATTATATCCAAGTAAAAAGTTATCATTATCATTTTGTACGTATCGATGAGCCTCTTCAATTAGGATATGGACAGGCTCTGTTCCTCTAAAACTTGACTCTGTTGCCTTATCAAAAAACATTTTTGAAAGAATTTTAGCGATACTCTTAGCTAACCTATCATTTACATAGTTGATATTAATATCGATTATCTGAGCTGGTTTTCCATCCATTGTAAGAAAAAATCTTTTTAGATATTCTTCTTTCGATATATATTTATCATACTCAAAGTAAGTAGCGGCTGACGAGTTTATTAGTGAATGAAGTCTAACACTTAAGATATTAGCATAATCAAATACTTTATCACTTTTAAGGACTCCTTCAGAAATCATTGCAAAGTCTAGAGCTTTTTCTAAATCTTTTAGATTGTATGGAATAGTCCCATCGGGATCAGGTATTTCTAGCCCTTCGACCACGAAAGTTGAAATAAACGAAACAACTAACTCCATGTCCATCATCTTACCGGTTTTATCAACAAAGATACACTGTTTAAGTGGTCTTGAGTAACCAGGCTGATAAATAGTCGCATCGAGATTAAGCTGCGGAGTATTATAACTTGTCAATATCGCTGTTATTTGGTCTCGTATCTGTGAAGACTCGTTTCCACTTCGAAGAATATCAAGCAGTGCTCTAGCGATAATATCATTTCTGTTTTGAATGACAGTTTCTTCCGTTCCCTTAAAGATGGGTGCCAGTTTTAAAGTTTTTTCAATTATCGATAACTGACTGTGATCAGTTGCTCCGAGCAGTAATGCTAAATCATCTACTCCAAGAAACCATGTCGGTATTTTTAAAAGTTCATTTGAACCATCTAATATATTAGTGGTATATACTTTGGAATTAAGCATTGGTGAAATAGACGTAATATTAGAAAAGACATCGATATACTCACCGAAAGCATCAAAAATAATTATCTTAGAATTAATAGGAAGATATTCACTACTACTAAAGACATTTTGCAATATTCTAGCTGTCGTATGACTCTTTCCTGAACCAGTATTACCAAGAATAGCAAAATGGTTAGAAAAGAACTGATCGATAGTTACATTAATTTGATAATTCTTATAGATAGTTGACTTACCAAAATAAGTACGTGATGTATCACTAATCTTTTGTTCACCTAAAATAAGAGCTAATTCACTCATTATTATTATTCGACAATTAGATTTAAACGAAGGTTTTGAAGTAGATCCAGGAACAAAATAATTCTCTTTTATTTCGCCAGCTAAGGCAATGTTAGCTGTGTCTTTAGAGATAGCTACTATCTCTCCGACAATCCTTGTTGGTCCTTCTTCAAAAACGACGTGAACTCCAACTAAATTGGTTTGTGCTGTTATGTCTATCGATAACTTAATTGTTACATGATCACCATCGATACTTAATATTTTACCTATCATACTATCAACCCTATTCTATCTAAAATTATAACATATATTAATCAAAAGAAAATAAAAAAAGCTCTTTTCAGAGCTTTTTTATCAATAATTAATCTTTAATAACGAATAGTTATCTAAATCAATTTTTTTTCTGTATTCTTCCATGTCAGAAAGACTTATCGAGTCAATTAAAGATTCGGGGTCTAAAAGAAGTTCTTTATCGATTAAATCATGTGATAAATCACGGCAAAGACTTTCATTTTGTTCGTAGGTAGCAAGAATTAAGGCCGTTTCAGTTTTTTTACTGCGAGCAAGATCATCTTTAGTAATAATTTCATTTTTTATCGTATCATTGACTTTCTTGATCAAAGCTGGCACATCTCTAGGGTTAGACATTATTTCTGTAATATAATGACCAGCTGCAACAGCAGTAACAGCGTAAAAGATATTAAAACTCTTCCCCTCTTCTTCCTCGATAAAACTAGATGTTTTACCAAATAAAATATTATTAAACATTCTCGCTATCATATTGTTTTTATATGTGTCATCGACATCTGACATTTTTAGAACGTAATACATTCTAGGACTGTTTATTGCTGGGATGTTAACTGACTTTTCTTTAAGTACTACTTCGTGTGGTTCTTTCGGTTCTATTCGCTCGATAGGAAAAACATTTTGTTTAGCCATAAGTTTTTTGTTGGCTTTAATCAAAGCTATCGTTTCTTCAACACCAATTTTTCCACTTATTACTAACTTCATATTAGATGGTTGATAAAATATATCATAACAAGCTTCCAGTTCTTCTTTAGTAATTTTCATGATGTCGCTTACTTTTCCTCCGACATCGTGCAAAATATTACTTTTAGAGAAAATCATCTTTGTCTGTATATCATTTATTTGCCACTCTGGCATATCTTCATACATCTTTAATTCTTCGGCGATAATACCTTTTTCTTTTTCGACATTTTCCAAAGTTAAATAAAGATTATTGACATAGTTTATAACAAAATCTAAATTCGTTAAAAAATCTTTGTTACCCGAAAGAATATAGGCCGTTTGTCTATAGTCGGTATAGGCATTGACATCACTTCCACTTTTAGCAAAAAACTCAAATGGTGACTCCCCTTCACTTTCAAAAAGTTTATGTTCAAGAAAATGGGCAATACCAGGATTGCTATCACGTTTTTTTCCGTTTTTATCGATAAAACTTAAATCCATTCCCCCATACTTTGTGAAGTAAGTAATATAGTAGTCATCCAAATCATCATTTGGAAAAAGATATACTTCAAGACCGTTATCTAAAGTCTCAAGATATACTTTTCGTTTAACTAGCGAAATTTCTTTTTCTATCATTATTTACCTCCTAAAGTATAGATCGTATCTAGTTTAATTTTGCTTTGAAGAGATACTAGATCTTCGGTAGATACATTCATAATCTTTTTTTCATATTCTTCAAGGGGATACATTCCAAGATATGTTTCATTAAATTTAATTTTAGCTATCATAACACTACTATTTTGTGCTCGCTTAAGAGAGGCTAAAAGAGAGGCTTTTGCTTTGTCTAACTCTTCACTATTTATATCGCCTACAAAATTCTCTTGAATATCTTTAATCATATCGATAATCTTTTGATAATTTTCTTTTGAATAACTAGTGAAAGCAAAGATATTATTATCAAACGAAGAAGATCTAGAACTTATACTGTAACAAAGTGAGTTTTTTTCTCTAACTGTGCTAAATAATCTCGAAAAGATATCTCCACCAAAAATACTATCATATATTTTAGTTACAACTTGATTTTCATATTTATTTAAATCATGATACTTATAACCTATAATAGAGATATTTTGCAAAGCTTGCTTACTTGAAACTACTTCTTTAACGACTTCTTTTTTATAATTCATCAGTGAAAAATCAAATGACTTAGCGGACTTTATTTTAGAAAAGTATTTACTAATAATACTGCTTGTTTCTTTTTCATCGATATCACCTATTACAAAGATATCTACTTTAGCATTTTTGATAAAACTTTGATAATAATCGTATAAGCTTTTGGCCGTTATTTCTTTTAATTCTTCCAAGTTCCCCATTGGATTTTCAGCAAGTAGTCCTTCTTTGTCAAATATTTTATAAAATTCATCTAGCGCTATCTCTCTGTTGTTTTCCATTCTTATTTTATATATTTCTATATTCTTTTCTTTCACTAGCGAAAAAGCTCTTTCATCAAAAGAGTTAGTTTCTACATCTGGATTATAGACAAGTTCATATAACAATGAAGCAATACTTTCTTGCAGGTCTTCTTTTATATATTTTTTATCGTAATACGATATAGTAAATCTATTTAAATAGACATTGGCTATTCTTTCATAACTAAAGTCGATAAACGGACTGTAGTGCTCTTCAATAATGCTTGCTAGTTTTCTCTTACTATTATATTTCTTACTACTTTGTCCCAGGACATTATTAAGAAGAGACCTATAACTTGCTTTTCCAGAGTTATTGTCACTTAGGAATAAGCTGACATCCACTTTTTTAAATTTTTTAGTACTGAACATATGCAGACAATAATTGTCATGATTTTCTTTTGTGTATTTCATTATTCTCCTTTAAAAACAAACAATTAGATTTCTCTAATTGTCGTCTTCTTTGACTAATACTTCACGTGGCTTAGATCCGTTTGGTGGACCAACGATGCCACGCTCTTCGAGTAAGTCTATTACTCGGGCTGCCCGATTATAACCTACTTTAAATCTTCTTTGCAAAGCTGAGGCACTGGCTTTTTGCGAACTTATGACAAAGTCGACTATCTCATTATAAAGAGGATCGTCATACTCTTCATCTACTCCGCCCACTGCTCCACCGGCATTACCTTGATCCGCTGATATGCTTAAATTCATAAAGTTTTCATCGTACTTGGCTTTCTGCTGGCTAACTGTGTGGTTAACAATGCGCTGGAGCTCCTCATCTGAAACAAAGGCTCCTTGGACACGCTCAGGGGTGCTTGCTCCCATCGGAAAATAAAGCATATCTCCTTTACCCAGAAGTTTTTCAGCCCCACCCATATCAAGAATCGTGCGTGAATCAATCGATGATGATACGGCAAAGGATATGCGCGAAGGAATATTTGATTTGACAAGACCGGTTATAACATCGGTCGATGGCCTTTGCGTTGCTACGATCAAGTGAATACCGGCCGCTCTAGCCATCTGCGTAATACGCATAATCGAGTCTTCGACTTCACGGCTAGCAACGAGCATCAAGTCAGCAAGCTCATCGACGATAACGACGATATAATACATCTTATCTACTTTATCTTCGCCACTTCTCTTTTTATTTTCTTTTTCAATTAGTTCGTTGTAACCAGAGATATTTTTTACATTCTTATCACTGAATAAGACATATCTGTTTTCCATCTCTTGAACTATCCTTTGCAAAGCTACATTAGCTTTTCTTGGATCGGTGACAACGGGCATCAACAAATGTGGTATACCATTATACATACTTAACTCTACTTTTTTAGGATCGACCATAACCAGTTTAACTTCGTCAGGTTTTGATCTCATTAAAATAGAGGCGATTATCGAATTGATACAGACACTCTTACCAGAGCCAGTTGCTCCAGCAACAAGTAAGTGAGGTGTCTTATCTATTTCAGTAAAACGAGATTCACCCATGATATTTTTACCAAGAGCAACAAATAATTTTTTAGTTCTTGCATCCCCTGGTTCGTCAACCAGTATTTCCTTTAATGAAACGGGACTAATTTTATCATTAGCGACCTCGATTCCAACAGTGCTTTTTCCAGGAATCGGAGCTTGGATACGAACATCTTTTTTAGCTAGCGCTAACGATATCTCTTTATTAATGCTAACTATCTTGCTAAGTCTCGTTCCGCCCTTAATTTCTAATTCATACTGCGTGACACTAGGTCCAATATGATAATCGACAACTTTCCCTGTAATTCCAAAATCATTTAGAACTTTTTCAAGTATTCGTGAATATCCTTCGACATTAATTACATTCTTATTTTTATTTTCAGGATCATTTAAAAGACCAAGCGGTGGCAATTGATATATATAATTAGCTTTATCACTAGAGTCTTTTTCTCCTCCTACTAACTCAACTTCTCTACTTGCTTGAAGAGCATCTTTTTCTTCTTTAACCGAGGTGATAGCTTCAAGTTCAGCATAAGAGCTGATTGCTTCTTTTTTAGCTTTATCTTTTTCTTCTTCTTCTTTTTCTTTAGTCACCTTAAGGGGCTTTTCGTTTTCCTCACTATCTTTAACAAGTAGCTCTTTACCTTTGTAAAAACCACTACGAAGAAGTTCTAAAATAGAGACACCAGTAAGCACCGATAATCCTATGACAATTATGACAATTGCAATAGCTTTTGTCGCTGAGTAGTCAACTAATGCGTTGATACCTCCAGCTAGAAAAGCACCGATTAGGCCACCACCAACTAGATTATAATCGTGATTTCTAATAATTTTACTTGCAACTGATTGAGTTGTATTGAAAGAATTGTTAAGCACTACCGAAAAACTATAATCATTTTTTATAAACGATAAATGAGATAGTATTAACACACCAATAATAAATAAATATATTCCAATTAACTTTTTATCCCATAAGAAAGGCATAGCTTTCTTGAAAATCATATATATCCCAAGCGCTAAAAATAGCAACATAAATAAAAGGTTCCAGCTTCCAAAAAAGAAGACTGCTATTGCTTTAGCAACTCTACCAAGTAAACCAACAGGACTTCCGATACCGATTCCTAGAGTTGACATTAGAATGAATATTACAGCCCAAAGTTCGAAACTATGCTTAAATTTAAATTTCTTTCTGCGTCCTCTTCTTGCCATATATCCTCCATATACTTATATTATACATTATAACATGAAAAATAAATCAAATAACTTTAATTATTATTTGCTTTGTGTTAAATTATACTTCGGAGGAAAATAAATGGAAGAAGAAAATTTAATCACCACCGAAGAATTAAACAAGAAGTCTGGAAGGAGAAAACTTGCAATAGGAATAATTATTGGTATTATTTTAGGAATTACATCTATTTTTATTGCTACTAAAGTACTTAAAATGATAGACAGTAACAAGAAGGACAAGACAGACAAAGTAGAAAAGAAAGAAAAAAATAAGTACTCACTTACAAATAAGCATCCTAAAGAAATAGTTACTATGTTAGAGAAAAAAGATAATATTACAATGGGTGTTTTGTGGAGAGAAAATTAAGATATCGGACCTGCTGGTAGTATAAAAAAGATGAATCTTACAGATATTAAAGATTTAATTACTATTCTTTATTCACTTGATGGTGTACCATCAATAAAAACAACTGAAGATTTTGATAAAGTCTGCGCTGGTCAATATGGTATATCAGTACGCGAAAGTGACGCAACAGTACTCTATTCATGTTCTTTCAATAAAGGAGATGAGCAACAAGGCGTTCAACTATTTCTTAATTCCAGAGATATTTATTTTTTTAAAACAAATGACAAACTAAAAACTTGGGCTGAAGTAATTAACAATTATACTAAAAATCAAAAAGAAGAAGGATAAAGAAAAAACATTAGGTTAAACCTAATGTTTTTTTAATAGTTTCTGTCTCTTAGGAACGATGGTAAGATCAAATCTTCGTCTTCTTCATCGTCGTAATCGATTAATGGTTTTGGAACTGGAAGATCTTCTTTAGGTACTGGAGCTTCAGCTCTTCTTGACGGAGATGGAACTTCTTCACGGACTGGAAGTGTCACTTCCTTTTCTTTTTCTTTTATTTTTTCAAATCCAGTTGCAATAACAGTTACGATTACTTCTTCGGTCAAATTCTCATTAATAACTGATCCAAAAATAGTATTTATATCTGTTTTAGCTGCAGCTCTAACTACTTCGGCAGCTTGTTCTGCTTCGAATAGTGTTAGATTAGTACCACCTGTTACGTTTACGATGGCATCGGTTGCTCCTTCGATACTAGTTTCAAGTAGTGGCGATGAAACGGCTTGTTTAGCTGCTTCGATAGCGCGCTCCTCACCCATTCCGATACCGATACCGATAATAGCGTTACCCGATTTTTCCATGACCGCTTTAACGTCAGCAAAATCGAGGTTAACAAGTCCAACAACAGCAATTAAGTCTGATATAGACTGAACACCACGTCTTAGGACATTATCTACTTCCTGGAAAGCATCGAGCATCGGAGTAGATTTGTCGATTATTTCTCTTAATCTATCATTTGGTATGACAATTAAAGTGTCGACATGTTTTCTTAGCTCTTCGATTCCCGTTAGAGCATTTGTCATTCTCTTCTTACCTTCGAAAGTAAATGGTTTTGTTACGATAGCAACTGTCAAGGCACCAAGCCCCTGGGCTATCTCAGCGATAATTGGAGCAGCACCGCTTCCGGTTCCTCCACCCATACCACTTGTAATAAAGACCATATCGGCACCGTCAAGTGCCTCTTCGATTTCCTTTTTAGACTCGAGGGCTGCTTCTTTACCGATTTCAGGTTTTGCACCAGCTCCTAAGCCATCCGTAAGTTTTGATCCAAGCTGAATCTTGTGTTCTGCTTTAGAGTTGTTTAAAACTTGTAAGTCAGTGTTAGCTACGATGAACTCAACACCTTTTACACCGGACTCAATCATTCGGTTGACAGCATTTCCTCCGCCACCACCGATACCGATAACTTTTATTTTGGCCAATTGATCCATAGCTAATTCACTAAACATTTAAACCTCCTATTGAATAAAGTAATTTGATACTTTGCTTATTTTCTCTTCCTTTTTAATAAGTGGCTCATCATTAATGTTATTTGTCATTAAAACCACTTCTTCATCGTCAACCATCGAGTAAGTTCTTCCTCGTAGGTTCATTTTATCATTATAATATTTAATAATCCCATAAGCACTAGAATAACTATTATGCCTAATTCCAATCTCGTTTATTTTTAAGCTACGGGCTTCTATACCGAAGACTTCTTCGAGCACTTTATCAAAGCCAAGCAATTCGCTGAGACCGCCTGTTACAATTATATACCTAATTTTACGATTTGTTAAGCTATTTATTGTCTTTTTTGTAAGTTCGAACATTTCTCTAATGCGAGCATGAGCTACTTCGGAAACTTCTTTTTGATTGATCGTAATTGTTCCACCATCAACTGATGGTAAATCAAGCATATCGTTTACATCAGCTTCTCCTTTAGTCGCGTATGCAAACTTCTCTTTAAGATTCTTAGCGACATGCATATCTACTCCATATACGTATGCTATATCTCGATCGACATTTCTACTGCCTAGTTTTATTTGATCAGTTTTAATCATGATTCCTTTATTAAAGACTGATACCTCAATTATATCTTCACCAATATTAATAACTGCACCTAGTTTATCATCTAGATTATCATCTCTAGCTGCAGCATAATCTGCTATGGTATTTAGAGTTAAATCTATTATTTCGATATTTAAATCATTAAAAAGACTAAAGTATGGGTATAGATATTTCTTGGGGCAACTTACTATAACAGCGTTGACTCCTAAGTTTTTGCCACTTTGTCCTTGTGGTCTTTTAATGTTCTCTTTCTTATCGATACTAAACATTATCGGTGTCACGCAGACAAGCTCATCTTTTGGATCGACTACTCCCTTAGAAACTTCTTCTAGAACATTTGATATGTCTCTACTGCTAACTTGATCGCCATATACTTTAACTTTAGCGCTATTAACACCTATCTTAGCTTCTAATGAAGGAATAGAAACAAGGGCTTTATCTATTTGAAAACCAATCTTCTTTTCAGCCTCAACTATAGCTTCTTTTAGTGATTTTTCGACTTCATCTAAGTCGACAATCAAAGATCTTTTGATTCCTTCGACTTTCTTTTTAACGGTTGCCAAAACTAGATAACGATTATCTAACTTTTCAGATATGACTATTTTTATAGTATCACTACCGATATCAATACCGGTATATATGTTTCTCAATCACATCAGCTCCCATATTATTTATATCAATTATACTATCAAATTCATTTCTATGCAATTACAAAATAGGAAGTAAATAGATAATAAAAATTAAAAAAGATAAGTAATAATACCTATCTTCTTCCTATTTTCTTAACTGCTTGATCAATTTGGTAAAGACTATCTCCAAATGTATATTTAGTAACTTTTTTAAGTTTAGCGTTTAACATTGTTTCGATGTACTCACCAGGATTAGCTACTTGAGCATGATTTAAAATTTGATATGAAATAACTAAATTTTCATATGTATCATTTTCAAGTTTACGGTTTCTGCCATGACATATTTTAAGACGTGGACCATTTAATGAAATAAGCTGAACATCTCCATTTCCTTTGTTAAATAGTGCTTTTTCAGCAAAGGCTCCTTCGACATTATAAATGTTGTTATCCATTAACTCTTCTTGAGCATTCACTATTTTGTCAAAAATATGATACATTTCGTTATAACTTAAGTTATTAGCTTTGATTTTTTCATAGTCATCGAACTTTTTTATTAATAATCCAACCGGCAATCCTTCGTAAAAAACTACTCCCTTCGGAAAGCTTGTAAGTATTACTTTGTCTTGAAGCCTTGATAAAGTATCTTGCTGAGCGACTATATTACAAGCAAAAAGTTGATTTCTCTTTCCAAATCTATCTCTGTAATCCATGTAACTAGCTATCTTATCACTAGTCATACGATCAGCAGGTCCTAAAAGATTCTTATCAAATTTGACAAGCGTATCTTTATCGTAGCAAAAGATGTGTGATGAAATCCCCTTATCATAATAATTGACTGGGTGTGTTAGCTCATAGAGCTTATCGTAATTGATATTTATTTTTTTAACCATAATTCTCCTCAAAAAATATGGCAATAATATAACATATTTTTAATTGAAAGTAAAGCAGTGCTTGCGCACTGCTAGTTTATTCTTCTAATAAGAGTACCAAGCTTTTCACCTAGAACTAGGGTGTTTTTTAACAGATCGGTAAAAATTAGACAAACGCCCGGTAAAGCAACTATTATAAATAGTGCTCTTTTTATTTTAGCTCGCATAATTTACCACTGGTACTTCGCCTTATCGATGAACCAAAAGCCTTCCCTATTTCAAAGATGATTTTGACAGCACCGACAATAGCATTGATGTAGGTACCAGATAATTTAGCTCCACCTCTTATTAAAAGTAATTCTTCTTTCTTGTTAATTTCTTTCATCAATTACACTTCATAGGACGCGTGTAGCC
>CAZVUK010000010.1:0-32040 GCA_964630225.1 uncultured Muribaculaceae bacterium | reverse complement strand
TGCCTCAATAGCTCAGCTGGTTAGAGCACTTGACTGTTAATCAAGGGGTCCTAGGTTCAAGTCCTAGTTGAGGCGCCATTTATAAGTGGCCGGTTGGTGAAGTGGCTTAACACACCGCCCTTTCACGGCGGCATTCACGGATTCGAATTCCGTACCGGTCACCAAATTAAAATAAACTCTGTAAAGAGTTTTTTTGTGATATAATATATGGGAAATTGGAGATAAGATGAAGTATAACAAAACTAAAATATATCTGTTTGGTTTGATAATATTAGGCGTTGATGTGATAACAAAGATATTAGTTCAAACATTTTTAAAAGAGGAGTTTGTAATTATAAAAAATTTCTTTAGTTTTAAATATTCTCAAAATACGGGCGCGGCCTTCGGTATCCTCGAAGGAAAACAAAGCTTTTTGCTCATGATAACTGCGGCGGTTTTATTGATATTATCTAAATTAATCAAAGATGAAAAATGTCTAGACAGATTATCTTTTTGGTCCTATGCACTTTTAATCGGTGGAATACTTGGTAATTTCATTGATCGATTGATTAATTCTTATGTTGTCGATTTTATTAGTTTTAAATTATTTGGATATAGAATGCCTATCTTTAATTTAGCTGATACTTTTATTGTAGTGGCTGTTTTTCTAATTATTATCGAATTTGTGAGGGATTTATATGAAGATAAAAGTAGATGAAAAGGGAAGTAGAATAGATGTTTTTTTGGCAGCTAATTTGGGTATAAGTAGAACTAAAGCTCAAAGCTTAATTTCAGAAGTTTTAGTAAATGGTGAAATGGCTAGTAACAACTATCGATTAAATATTGGTGATGAAATAACTGTTCCAGAATTTACTGCCAAATCAAGCGAAATTGTCGCCGAGAATATACCTCTTGATATCGTTTATGAAGATGATGATTTGCTTATCGTCAATAAAGCTAGTGGCATGGTCGTTCATCCCGCTCCGGGCAATATGACTGGAACGCTTGTTAATGCATTGCTTCACGAAACAGAGCTGGGTGGCGACGATGAAGATCGTCCTGGTATTGTCCATCGCCTTGATAAAGATACGAGTGGCTTAATGGTCGTTGCTAAAAGTGATTTTGCTTACAAAAAACTAATCGAAATGATGAAGGAAAAACAAGTTACTCGTAAGTATTTAGCCTTGGTCGATGGTGTTATTGCTCATGAAACCGGTACTATCGATGCCCCGATTGGCAGAGATCCTAGTAATAGGCAAAAAATGGCGGTGACTAGTCAAAATAGCAAGGAAGCTATTACGCATTTTAGAGTTATAAAAAGATATAATGATAATACCCTTGTCGAGTGCACGCTAGAAACCGGAAGAACCCATCAGATTAGGGTTCACATGAACTATATAGATCATCCTATTACTAATGATCCTATATACGGAAAAAAAACAATCGATAAAGCTTTTGGTCAGATGCTTCACTCATATTATATATCATTTAAACATCCTCGAAGTAGGGAGATAATTTCCAAAGAAATAGCTCTGCCAAGCGAATTTGAAAAAATATGTAATAATCTATAAAATCATTTATTTATTATGCAAAATAATATATAATTTAATATACAGGAAGGAGAGAAAATGGAACATACAATCGATGCGAAAAATGAAATAATAATGAAGATGCTTCACTATTTTATAGTCGAAAAAAATTATAATCCAATTATCTTACAAGGTGCAGAAAATGAGATTTGGCTAGAGAACCTTGAAAGTGAAGATTATAAAATAGTTAGAATTGTATCTAACAGAATTATCAATGAAGAACAGTTTTCTTTCGACCTATTTAAGACTAAGAAAGTAGTTGCTAAAATTAGAAAGAAAACGTTTACAGTTAAGATGCCAGTGTTAAGCATCTTTACTGATTTAGATAGGAAGGTAAGTATACCTAATCAAAAAAATATTTCCTTTGTCAGTTTAGAAAAAGATGATGACTTGGCAACTAACGAAGTTTTAAAAACTAAATTTCCAGATATGAAAAAGAAATTAAAATTTAGTGAAGAAGGGATGCAACTATTTATGAAGATCACTTCCGATATTAACAAGAAAAATAAAATAGATGCTGAGCGTGTTAATAACATTTTTAAAGAAAAACCAGCGTTAGCAACTAAGATTCTTATTGCTATCAATATAACTTTGTTTATTGTCCTTGGTATGTTATCTGATACGATGACATCAACAATGGGGGTAAACAGTATTAAAGTTATACAAGATAGAGAATTTTATCGTGTTGTAACCGCGATGTTTGCTCATGCAAATGTTTTGCATTTAACAGTAAATATGTATTCACTTTATATTATTGGTTCACAGATTGAAAGCTATATGGGGAAAGGAAGATATTTACTTATCTACTTCTTTAGTGGAATTCTAGGTAGCTTCTTATCGATTGCAATGAATGATACGGCAGTTATCAGTGTCGGAGCAAGTGGTGCTTTATTTGGTTTAATGGGGTCACTCCTATATTTTGGATATCATTATAGAGTGTATTTGAGCAATGCTTTAAAGAGTCAGATTATTCCTTTAATTACCGTTAACTTAATGTTTGGTTTTATAGTACCAGGAATAGATAACTTTGCTCATATTGGTGGTTTAATCGGGGGAGTAACTTCGACCATGGCCGTCGGTGTTAAATATAAAAGTAGTACTATCGAAAAGATAAACGGCTTTATTATATCGCTAATTCTAAGTGCTTTCTTTATCTATTTAGCGGCAATGAGAGTTAATAGTTAAATCTTGATTATAAAGATAAATAATGCTAAAATTGACCTAAGGTAGGTGATCGATGTGATTGACGCAACCAGTGTATATAATGTAGATGAATTTGAAAGAGAGAGAATCAAGAATGTTCTTGAGGAAGTATTTTATATTCTCGAAGATAGGGGTTATAATCCAATGAATCAGTTAATTGGATATTTAACTAGTGGGGATCCAGGATACATTTCATCGCATCGCGATGCTCGCAAGAAGATTACAGCTATCGAAAGAACGAAGATACTTGAAGTCATGCTTCTCGAGTGCGCAAGAAAGAAATAATGAAATATTTAGGACTTGATCTAGGTAGCAAGACGCTTGGTGTTGCAGTGTCTGACAACTTAGGTATCATTGCGACTTCGCAAGGAACAATTACGCACGGTGGAAATTACCAAGTCTTAGCCAAAGAAGTTAGGACGATCGCCCTAGAAAAAAGGATCGATGAAATAGTTTTAGGACTACCTAAAAACATGGATGGCAGCCTTGGTGAAAAGGCTCTTTTATCACAGGATTTTGCTAAACTTTTAGAAAAAGAAACAGGTCTTAAAGTGAATTTAATCGATGAGCGCCTTACAACGAGACAAGCCGAAAGAATGCTAATCTCTGGAGATGCATCACGTGGCAAAAGAAAAAAAGTAATAGATGGTGTGGCCGCAACGATAATACTGCAGTCATATTTAGATAAAAAATAAGGAGATATTATGGAAAATAATACATTTAAAGTAATTAATGAAGATGGAAGAGAGATAGTTTGCGATATTCTCTTTACTTTCGACTCAGAAGAGACAAACAAAAGTTATATGGTTTACACTGATAACAGCAAGGATGAGCAGGGAAATATTCAGGTTTTTGCTTCGATTTATGATCCGGCTCAAGATCCTGCTAAAGGTGTAACTAGACTTGAACCAATCGAAACTGAAAGAGAGTGGAAAATTATCGATTCTATTTTAGGAGCTCTTCAAGAAAAAATAAGAGAAACTGTAGCTGCTGCTGGCGAAACAGCAGAGTAGGTTTATTATGAAGAAATTACGCAATGTCATCATTGTTTTTTTCTGTTTAGCCTTAATTGCCGTTGTTGCTATCGGTATATTTTGGCGTGTAAATGTTTCAGCAATTGATAAAAAAAGTAAACAAAAGATCGAAGTGGTCATAGCTAAGGGGAGTAATACAAAAGAAATTGCTAAAACCTTAAAACTCAAGAAATTAGTTAGAAATGAACAGTTTGTCTATGCATATTTAAGACTTATGAAAATAAACAATATTAAGGCAAGCACTTACGAACTTAGTCTAAATATGGATCTTGAAGAAATAGTTGATACCTTAGTCAAAGGAAACAGTTACAACGAAAATACAATTAAAATAGTCTTTAAAGAAGGAATTAATATCAAACAAGTAGCCGATCAAATCGAAGCTAAGACAGAGCGCACAGCTGAAGAAGTTTACGATAAACTAAAAGATGAAGCATACTTAGACGAAGTTATCGCTAAATACTGGTTTGTCGGTGAAGAAGTAAAAAATCCGTATATTTTTTATTCGCTCGAAGGATATTTATATCCAGATACCTATTCATTTGAAAACAAAGATGTATCGGTCGAAGTAATTCTTGATGCAATGTTAAAACAGATGGGCGTAAAATTATCTAAATATAAAGACTTTTTCAAAGGAGATAGTGCTATTGTTCACAGGACGTTAACGCTAGCTTCGATAGTTGAGCTCGAAGGAGTTCGCATAGAAGACCGCAAGTTAATAGCGGGTGTTTTTGAAAAAAGACTTCGCGAAAAGTGGCCACTTGGAAGTGACGTTACAACCTATTATGGGGCACGAATTGATATGTCAAAGCGCGATCTATATGCTAAAGAAATAAATGGAATAAATATGTATAACACGCGACCTCAGTCAATGGCCGGAAAACTGCCGATTGGTCCAGTTGCCAATCCATCAATCGATGCTATTGGAGCAGTTGTAGAACCAACTGAAAGCCAGTATTATTTCTTTGTTGCCGATAAGTATCGTCGCGTCTTTTTCACAAGAACTAATGCTGAACATGAAGCCAAAGTGAAAGAAATCAAAGCCAAAGGAGAATGGATACAATGGTAGAGCAGATGCACTCTATGATCAAAGAAATTAAAACATATGCTAAAGAAGAATCTATTCCGATCATGAATGATGAAGGGATAAATTATCTTACAAACTTCGTCATTAAATATAAAGTGCAAAATGTCCTAGAAGTAGGAACAGCTATAGGCTATTCAGCAATTATGATGGCTTTAGCTAATCCCAGTTTAAAAATCGTAAGTATTGAACGCGATGAACAAAGATATCTTGAAGCACTTAAAAACATCAAGAAATTTGAAATGGAAGACAGAATAACCCTTGTATTTAGTGATGCACTAATTACCGGTATTAAAGAAAAATTCGACCTAATTTTTATCGATGCAGCTAAAGGACAAAACAAGAATATCTTTACTTACTTTGAAAACAATTTAAATGAAGATGGTTATATTATCACCGATAATATGAAATTTCATGGCTATGTTGATATGGACGAAGAAGAGATTGAAAACAAGAATCTTCGGTCACTAGTTAAGAAAATTAAAGATTACAAACAATTTTTAGAAGAACACAGTCTATTTAATACTGATTTTATCGATGTTGGTGATGGACTAGCGGTAAGTAGTAGAAAAGAGTTATAAATGACCACAAAAAAGAAAATACTAGTAACTACTTTGCTTATTATATTAGTAATAATAAGCTTTTTTGTCTTTCTACTTTCTAGGCAAAAAATAAAAGTCAAAAACATTAGTGTCTATAACAAAGATTATGATATGACTGTTTGTGTTGCTAAAGATTTACCGAAACAAATAAATAAAAAAGTCAAAAAAATGATAACTAATCAACAAAAAACCTTTTTAGATAAAGTTAAGACAAAAGAGACAGACTTTAAATATGAATTATTGATAAACTATGAAACTAATAAATATGAAGATTATCGTTTTATTACTTATACAATATATAAATATGTAGGACAAAACCATCCGGAAGAAAGCTATATCAGTTATTATTATAACGTCAAAACAGGTGAAGAATTATATGCTGATTACTTTTTTAAGGAAGCCTACTTAGAGCGCTTAAGTAAATTGTCCGAAGAATATCTTGTTGATTATTTTATTATGAATAATAAGGAAGTTTATGAAGATTTCATTAAAGACGGAACAAGGGCAGTAAAAGATAATTTCAAGCATCTTTTTTTGAATAATAATGGCTTAAACATTCTTTTTCCTCCTTATCAGGTAGCACCTTGGTCTTCAGGAAAGAGTAATATTACGATTCCTTTTAATTATCTAAAAGAGGTCTTAAAAGATGAATTTTTAAAAAATATCGAGATTATTCCTGAAGTGGCAACGACACCTAATGAAAGAGATCTTACAAAATACACTGCTAAAAAACTAGTGGCAATTACTTTCGATGACGGACCATCAGATCATTCGCGTAAGTTAATTAATTATGCTAAAACAAAAGATGTTCGCTATACTTTCTTTGTACTAGGATCAAGACTTAATGAGTTTGGTAACATCCTCAAAGAAGAGTATCAGGCAGGACACCAAATATGTGCTCATTCATACTCGCATCGAAATTTTACAAGATTATCTAGCATCGATATTAGAAAAGAGATGGCCAGTACCAACAAACTAATTAAAGATCAGATTGGTATAATATCTAACTGTTATCGACCTCCTTACGGAGCAACTAATAGTAATATCAGAGAAACACTTCAAATGCATGAATTTTTATGGAATGTCGATACTAATGATTGGAAATATCGAAATAGTGACAAAGTATATGAACACATCATTAATTATGCCCATGATGGAGCAATAATCCTTCTTCATGACATATATCCTACATCGGTAGAGGCCGCAATTAGAGCATCGAACTATCTTCTTGATAACGGGTACGCTTTACTAACTATCGAAGAGCTGGCTAAAGCCAAAGGAATAAGTATTAATACCGGACAATCATACAGCCAAATAAAATAGAGTCATCTATTTTATTTATTTGTTTAAATAAGATATAATACTAATAGAGGTGAATATGAAAATAACGATTATTCCAGATACAAAAGAAGATATAAACCTAAGTAAAAACTATGATGCTATTATCGTAGGTCTCGAACATTTTTCTGTTCATAGTGGACTTAGTTTAACTCTTTTAGAAATAAAAACCCTGCTTACAGAGCTTCAGAACAAAGAGGTTTTTATCAGTATCAATAAAAATATATTTAATAAAGAATTAGAATCATTAGAAGAAATACTAAAAGAACTAGCTAAAACATCGATAGCTGGTGTTTTGTTTTATGATCAAGCTATTATGCAAATTATTAAAAAAAATTCTTTGGAACTTCCGCTTGTATGGAATCAGACACATATGGTAACAAACTATCAGACAGTTAATTATTACTATGAAAGAGGGGTTGAGTTTTCATACTTAGCTCCTGAAATAACTTTAGAAGAGATGTTTGAAATTAAAGAAAAAACAAAGGCCAAACTTTTTGCTAATTTATTCGGTAGAGCAGTTATTTCATATAGCCGAAGACATCTAGTTGACAACTTTTTTAAGAGTTTAGATAAAAAAGGAAATAAACGCATCGAGGTAGAGGATAAAGACGGTAAATATATTCTCGAAGATAGTTATGATGGAACGGTTTTTATGAGTGATAAAATTATAAATGGTTCTTGCATTCTAGATACTGATTTCGATTATGCTGTAATTAGAAAAGATGGACTAAGTGATGGTCTTTTCATAAAACTAATTGAATACAGTAAAAAATATTTAGAAACTAAGGATAAATCTATATTAGAAACGATAGAAAAGCTAATTGGTAATGACAGTGGTTTTTACTTTAAAAAAACGATTTTCAAGGTGGGTAAAAATGCCAGATAGAATAGAATTATTATCACCAGCAGGTGATTTAGAAAGACTTAAAATTACGCTCTTATATGGGGCTGATGCTGTCTATATTGGAGGAAGAGAATATAGTTTAAGAGCTAATGCTCAAAACTTTTCTCTCGAAGAGATTAAAGAAGCTTGTGATTTTGCTCACAAACTATCTAAAAAAGTTTATTTAACATTAAATATTGTCTTTCATAACGAAGATTTAGAAGGGGTAGATGAATACATTGCTTCGGTTGTTGAAGCAGGCATTGATGCCTTTATTGTAAGTGATCCCTTTATTATTAGTCATATTAAAGCTAAATATGATGTTGAAGTTCACACTTCGACGCAGAACTCAACTAGCAATATCGAAGCTGTCAACTTTTTAAAAGAAGAGGGAATAGATAGGGTTGTTTTAGCAAGAGAATTATCACTTTCAGAAATTTCAGACATAATTGATAAGACAGGAGTTGACATCGAGGTCTTTATTCACGGTGCAATGTGTACTTTTTACAGTGGGAGGTGCTGTCTTTCAAATTATTTTACTAACAGGGATGCCAATAGAGGTGGTTGTGCTCAAGTTTGCCGTTTTGCTTTTGAGGCCGGAGAAGATAAAAACTTTACAATGGCCACTAACGATTTAAATCTAAGTAGACAGATTGCCAGTTTAATTGAAATAGGCGTTAAAAGTTTAAAAGTTGAAGGAAGAATGAGATCTCTTTATTATCTAGCAACTGTTATTGGTTCATATCGTAAAATAATCGATGCTTATTATGAGAATAATTTAGATGAAGAAATATTAAAAGTTGAAGAGGCAAGACTATCAAGTGTTGCTAATCGAACAACAAGTACTCATTATTTAGAAAAAGAAGCGGATGAACTTGATCAATACTATTCCGGTAGACAAGAACTTTCTAATCAAGAGTTTTTAGGGCTACTTGACTCTTATGAAGATGGCATGTTAAAACTGTCACAGCGTAATTATTTTGCAGTAGGTGATGCCGTCGAAGTCTTCACCCCAAAAGGCGATAACTTTGTTTTTATCGTCGACGATTTATACAACGAAAAGAAAGAGAAAATAGATGTCGCCAGACATCCTGAAGAGACTATTTATATCAAAGTTGATCTGCCATTTGAAATACCTGCTTACTCGATGATGAGAAAGGCTAATTTATGATAGATAAATTAAGCAAAGATGTATTAAAAAGAGAAGCTCACTTAAGTGCATATGCCTGTAAAAGTACCGATGTAATAAGATTAAAAGAAGAGAAGGAAGATATGAGACCGGCTTTCTTTCACGATGCCGACCGTATCATTTATTCTCTTTCTTATAGTAGATATATCGACAAAACACAGGTGTTTTCGTACGAACAAAACGATCACGTTAGTCACCGAATGATTCATGTCCAGTTTGTCAGTAAAATTGCTCGAACGATAGGCAGAATGCTTTCCCTTAACGAAGATTTAATCGAAGCGGCAGCTCTAGCTCACGATCTTGGCCATACACCACTTGGTCACGAAGGAGAAAAAATCTTAAATAAAATATCCCAGAAAGAACTTGGTCAAAACTTTATGCATAATATTCAAAGTCTTCGCGTCATGATGGTTTTAGATAAGTATGGTGAGGGCAGTAATATATCTGTTCAAGTTATGGATGCTGTCATGTGTCATAATGGTGAAATAGTTGATCATATTTATAAGCCCGTTAAAAAGACTAAAGAAGATTTTCTAAAAGAATATCATGATAGCTATTATGATAAAAACATATCTAAGACCCAACATCCAATGACGCTTGAAGGCTGCGTAGTTCGCATAGCTGATGTTATTGGCTATATAGGGCGTGATATCGAAGATGCTATACAGGTTGGTATTTTAAAACGCGAAGATCTTCCGAAAGAGATAACAAGTGTACTGGGCACTACTAATAGTAAAATAGTTAATACCATTGTAACCGATATTATTGAAAATAGTTATGGTAAAAACTACATAGCAATGAGTCATAAAGTGTTTTCCGCACTTGATGAATTAAAAGCCTTTAATTATAAACATATTTATGAAAAAGCTAATACCAAAGAAGCCCTAAATAGATATGAAAAACAAATCACATACTTGTTTTACAAATATTTAGATGATTTAAATAATAATGATAAAAAGAGTTTTATTTACGATAGTTTTGTCAAACACATGAGCAATGACTATAAAAAGAATAATGAAAATGCTAGAATAGTATTAGACTTTATATCGGGTATGACTGATGATTATTTGCTGAGTCAATACGAAAAAGAGCAGATGAAAGAATAAAGTTCAAATGAGATAAAAAAGATTTACTATCTGTCCTGGAACAAATATTTGTTGTACTTAATAAAATGTTAAAACACATATAATTGATGGGTTTCCTGTCAATTGTTTTTGGTTGACAAATAGATGATTTTGTAGTATCATTTAATACGATTATTAAAAGAGGTACAAAATGAGTGATAAGAAAGTCTATTTGACACAAGAGGGCTTTGATGAACTAAAAGCAGAACTTGATGATTTGATAAATGTTCAACGCCCAGAGAATATAGAAGCTTTAAAAGAAGCTAGAGCATTGGGAGATCTATCAGAAAATGCCGATTATGATGCTGCAAAAAATGATCAAGCATTAATCGAATCGAAGATAAAAAAGATCGAAAAGATGCTTGAGAATGTCGAAATTATCAAAGAGAAAGCAACGGGTAAAGTAGGTCTTGGTAACACGGTCGAAATTATGTATGTTGACGACAAGGATAAAGATGTCTATAAAATAGTTGGTAGTCAGGAAGCTGATCCATTTATGAGCAAGATATCAAATGAGAGTCCTATAGCTAGAGCTATCATGAGTAAAAAGGTCGGAGACATTGTCGAAGTTGATAGTCCAAATGGTAAATATAAAATAAAGATAACAGAAATAAAATAGAGAAATCTATTTTATTTTTTAGGAAAAAGATAGTATGTGGTCAATTATTATAATATTGACTTTTTAAATTTAAACTTGTATAAGTAAAGAAAGATGGTGAAATTATGACAAAGAATTTAGTTATTGTAGAGTCTCCGAGTAAGAGTCATACAATTGAAAAATATTTAGGTAAAGACTATAAAGTTACTGCTTCAATGGGTCACATTAGAGATTTAGCAACAAGTGGTAAATATGGACTGGGTGTCGATACAGAAAATGATTTTAAAGCAACGTACATCCCGGTTGATGCTAAAAAGAAAGTTTTATCACAGCTGAAAAAAGAAGTAAAAGATGCTGATAAAATAATACTAGCAACTGACCCGGACCGTGAGGGGGAAGCTATATCTTGGCATTTGAAAGAAGCTTTAAATATTGCTGATAAGAACTATGAACGAGTTCTTTTTAACGAGATTACAAAAGATAAAGTTTTAGAAGCAATTGCTAATCCTAGAAAGATCGATAATGATTTAGTTCTTTCCCAAGAAACAAGAAGAATACTTGATAGAATTATCGGTTTTAGATTATCTAAGCTTATGCAAAGTAAAACAGGAGGTAAGAGTGCTGGTCGTGTTCAAAGTGTTGCCCTTAAATTAATTGTCGATAGGGAGCGAGAAATCGATGCTTTTGTGCCAGTAGAGTACTGGACGATAACAGCCATATTTGATGAATTTGAAGCAAAGCTCTACGCTTTTAAAAATAAAGATATAGAAATACCTAACGAGGAAGTCGCTGACAAAATACTAGCAGCTTTAAGCAATGAATTTAAGGTAGTAAACGTCGAAAAGAAACTAAAGGCTAAGAAATCTAAATTTCCATTTATTACAAGTACTCTTCAGCAAGATGCTTCTAATAAATTAGGCTTTTCTTCTAAAAAGACAATGACTGTTGCTCAAAAATTATATGAAGGTAAAGATTTAGGAAGTGAAACAACTGGTCTTATTACCTATATGAGAACCGATTCTACTCGTTTATCAGATGAATTTTCGAAAAGTGCTTTTGCGTACATAGCTAAAGAGTATGGTAAGGACTATATGGGTTATGTCAAAAAAGCTAAAGAAAAAACTAATGTTCAAGATGCCCATGAAGCTATTAGGCCAACGTCGGTTAATAGAACACCGCAAAGCATTAAAGAATATTTAACGGCAGATGAATATAAGCTTTATAGTTTAATTTATTATCGATCACTTGCTTCACTTATGGCTGATGCTAAAGTAAATGCAACGACGATAGTTCTTGATAACAACTCTTACCAGTTTAAGGCAACTGGTCAAACACTAGTTTTTGACGGATACTTAAAAGTTTATTCAGATTATGAAAGTAGTGAAGACAAAATTCTTCCCGAAATGAAGGAAGGAGAAGTTAAAAAGACTGATACTATCGAAAAAACCCAGCATTTTACACAACCTCCAGCTAGATATACTGAAGCTCGGTTAGTTAAGGAATTAGAAGATTTAGGCATTGGAAGGCCATCTACTTACGCAAATATTATCGATACTATCAAAACACGTGAATATGTTTATTTAGATGATAAAAAATTTAGACCGGCGGAAATCGGTTATGAAATAACCGATAGACTTCAAGAAGGATTTAAAGATATCATCAATGTCGAATATACATCGATGATGGAAAAAGATCTCGATGAAATTGCTGATGGTCAAATTAATAACGTTTCATTCTTAAGTGAGTTTTGGAACAAGTTTGAACCTATGGTTAAGACAGCCTTTAAAGAGATGGAGAAGAAACCACCTGAGGAAGTTGGTGAAAACTGCCCAGAGTGTGGTCATCCGCTTGTAAAGCGAAAAGGTAAGTTTGGTGAGTTTGTCGCTTGCAGTAATTACCCGACATGTAAATATATCAAGAAAGAAAAGAAAGAAGAAAAAATAATTGCTAAGTGTCTAAAGTGCGATGGTAACATTGTCGAAAAGACCACTAGAAAAGGTAAAATCTTCTACGGATGTAGTAATTATCCCAAGTGTAAAGTAGCAACTTGGGATAAACCAATTATGAAAGAGTGTCCAGAATGTTCTGAAATGTTAGTTGAAAAAGATAACAATATAAAATGTAGTAGCTGTGACTATACAGAAAAATAAGAGAAATCTTATTTTTTTGTTGTTTAAGATAGTTATTTAATATATAATTAGTTTAGAATAAGATAAGAATAGTAGGGTGATTGCGTGAAGATAAATAAAAAGACCTTTAATATTATTATGACAGTTTTTGTCATGTTTTTATTTGTTTCAACTTTTGATGTAAAAGCAGGCAATTTTCCTGAGGGTAGAGTAACTACTGAATGTATATATTCAGATGGTGGCATCTATTCTTTTTCATCAGCTAACCCAGATTATACTGCAGTATCTTCATCAGATATGATTGTGAACCGAAGCCCTTATCCACTTGATGGCTCTAATCAAAGTCAACAAAGTATTGCTGGAGATATTTTTTATACTAATCTACAAGTAAATGGTTTACCATTCATTTGTCCTAGTCTAATCTCTAAATACTACTTAGAATCAGGTTCTGATAAAGAAAAAAAGACAGAAATATACATCAAGCTTGGAGAATCTTTTAAATTAGGTGACACACTTAACGCTTCAACAACCAAATGTTTTATTTTTTGCTGGAATGAAGACTCTAAGGTTGAAAAGGAAAATCTTCGATCAGATCATGAATTAGTTTCTGAAAATTTTTTAGTTAGTAAGTTTACTGGAGCAAACAACATATATTATTATCAAAGAGAATCCAAAGCATGTACTGGGGAAGAATTAAAAAACAATAAGTGTGTACCTGAACAGGCAAGCACAACAAGGGAATATATAACGATTTATGTATTTGATAATATTGTTTTACTATCAAAGAATGATAGAACAACAAGGGTTCCTAATGCCAACCTTTTCGGTGGTGAAACACCTCCAAGTACTATATATATAAATGATCCTTCACCACAAACGATGTTAGGTGGAGATGGTCGAAGTGTTAATTATTTTATTGATGGAAATACAACCTTTGATGTTGCTGAAAGTGCAAGTGAAACCTTTAATCAGCGTTATGTAATGGTCGATGACCCTGGCGGAACTTCAGATACTCGAAGAGAACAAATTTGTGATAAAATTCCTGCAACAGCTAAAGTTTTAAGAACTGTTATTGCTTGGATTAGAATTGCTGTGCCGGTGCTGTTAATCTTGTTTACATCGATTGATATAACTAGAATAGTTATTTCTGGCAATCCAGAAGAAGATTTACCAAAACGTAAAAAAGGAATTATTTCTAGAATGATCGTTGCTGTGTCAATATTCTTCTTGCCGACAATAGTAAGTCTTATTCTCGGTATGTTTAGTAATACAGGGGATTTAAACACAGATGAAATACAGGCGATCGATTGTTTATTTACTGAAGTTAGAGAAAACTCTATCGAAGAGCTGAGGGGGTGATTTAATTGCCAGTAATAGATTTTGTTAGCTCATTATTAGGCGGAATTAGTGTTGCGCAAGGGGTCACACTTTTATCACTATTGGTATGGTTAGTTAGTGGTGGTTTCATTTGGATACTTAGACACTTGAGTTTCTTCGTAGATAAGAGCTTAGTTGGTATAATGGCATCCGTATATAACGTCTTTGAAACATTACTCAGTGGAAAAATGTTTAACGATGATGTTGTAACATCTGTCCTTAGGAATGTGTATGTATTTGTTGGTGTGATTGTTTTCTTCCGACTGGTTATGGTTCTCATGAGATACCTTATGAATCCTGAACTTACATCAGATGATAGAGCGGGAGTAAACTCTCTGGTAAAAAGAGTAATCATAGGTAGTATGGGAATACTATTTATTCCGATGTTGTTTAATTTAATGAATGATTTTCAAGCAGGAATCATTTCTGATCAGGTTGTTCAGCAAATAATTATACCAAAAAATATGATCGCAGCCTCGAAGCGAATGCACGAACAGGGTGGTCGTTTTCTAGGTTCATATGTATTATCTGGATTTTTAAATCCCAATCCAAATGCCGCCGAAGATTCGATAGATGCATATAATATGGCTCTCCAAAGAGGAGATCTAACATCGATTAATCTTAATAAAGGTAAAGTTCTAGGTAATAAATTTGGTACTTACGAATATGAATATATGATAATAGTATCGACACTAGTATTAGCTTATACACTATTCTTATTACTGGACTATGCCTTGGATGTTACATATCGGTTCTTTAAGCTGTTTTTATATCAGATAATAGCTCCGATTGCGATGATCGAATATATGATAAGTGGTAGTGAAGCGGGAATGTTTCAAGCATGGAGGAAGGGTGTTCTTTCATCATATTTAATGCTGTTTACGCGAATGCTTTCTATATGGTTTGTCATATTCATTATAACTCTTATGGGTGATGATAGCTTGAATGTCGGAACACTTTTAGCAAATAAAGATTATCTGCTTAGAGCTTTAATTATTATAGCAGCTTTGGCGTTTATGAAGGATCTTCCAAAGATAATTGGAGAACTATTTGGACTTGACTTCGAACAAGCTTCTTCAGCTAAAGAAATTGCCAATGGAGTTAAGGGAATGATAAAGGGAGCTGGAATGGTTGGTCTTGGTGCTGCTGGTGGTCTTGCTGCTGGTGCAGTAGGTGCAGTAGGTGCAGCTAAAGATGTCGCTAAAAATTCTGGACTTAAAGGAAGAGCTCTCGGTCAAGCTATGGGTAAAGCTTCTAATCAAGCAATGAAACCAGCGCTTAAAAATGTCGGTTCAGGATTACTCGGTTCCAATGCAGCAACCAAGGCATTTGTTGGAGGTTATTCTGGCGCACAAGATAGTGTTAAAAAGACACAGGACAAGGCGGAATTACAAGAGGCAATTAAAAATAAACGTGATAATATGGATAAAGGTACAACCGAAGCTTCGAGAATTGTCAACGCTCTTCAAGAAGTTGAATTACGTGTAGCTGGAGAGAAACTATCTGATGCTAATAGAGTTAGTGGATTAAGTGGTGATAATAAAACTCAAGTTCAAGCACAGGTTGCTATTGGAGATGTTGCTTCTAGGATATCGGTTGATATGCAACAAAGACTTGAAGCTAAGTTGCCTGGTGATATGCTTAGTGCAATTCAAAGTAAATCTTCAGCAACACCAGAAGATATTGCATTAAATCAAATGGCAGATGATTCAACAAATAGTATTATTAAACAAGACACTCATACAGTGGTTCAATCAGCAGGAGTAAAACAAAGTGGTTCTGGATCTTCAGTAACATATGATGTGAGTACGCCAGATGCATTTGAACAGATAGCCAGCGAACTTTCAAGCTCATCAGGAGGAACAATTAATGCTGGAGTACTAAGAGGTCAAGTTACTACTGAATTATCATTAAGAGGTATTTCAGAATCCTCAGTAAGTGGTGCAGTTTTAGAAGATATAATCTCTAGTGCTCCAGCGGTGACAGCAGAATATGAAACTATTAGAAACACTGTAGTTGCTAATGAAATTGTAAGACAAGTTACATCGATTGAAAACTCTGTTTCTACTGTTCAAAATATTGGAGACATACAGACAGCAACCGAAGAAACACTATATGTTGCGGAGGATATTAAGCAAAACGTAAATGTTATTAAGGATACTACATTAAATATTGATAAAAATGTTGAAGATATTCAAGTGGCAACCGAAGAAACACTATATGTTGCGGACGAAATAAACCAAAAAACAACTGTCATTAGAGATACCAATGTAAATATAGAAAAATCATCACAAGAAACGGCAACCAATACAAAAAATATCAATGATAAATTATAATTCGCTATAAAAAATGTTAGTCAATCTAACATTTTTTTGTTGCCATTTTATGATATAATTTGAATAGGTGGTATATATGAAAAAAGTAATCTTAATCGATGGAAACAATATATTATTTCGCAGTTATTATGCAACAGCCTATACTGGAACGGTAATGAGAAATAGTAAGGGCTTTCCTACTAATGGTCTTTATGGTCTTATTAATATGTTAAATAAGATAATAAATGAAGAAACACCATCATATGTCATGGTTGCTTTTGATAAGGGTAAAACATTTAGACACGATAAGTATGAAACTTATAAAGATGGAAGAGCAGAAACACCTGATGATTTGAAACTGCAGTTTCCTAAAGCTAAAGAACTAGTCGAGGCAATGGGTATGACTTATCTTGAAGCTGATAACTATGAAGCAGATGATATTATTGGTACTTTTGCTAAAGTAGCTGCTCTTGATCCAGAATATGATGCGACGATAATTAGTAGTGACAAAGACTTGTTACAGTTAATCACTGACGATGTCGATGTTAAATTATTAAAACAAGTCGGTTTTATTCGCATGAATAAAGCTGAGTTTTTAAAAACATATGAAATTGAACCACTTCGTATGATTGACCTAAAAGCTTTGATGGGAGATGCTAGCGATAATATTCCAGGTGTCAAAGGAATCGGTGAGAAAACAGCTTTATCGCTGCTAAAGGAATACGGAACGCTTGATAAGATTTATGAAAACATTGAATCAATCAAAGGTAAACTAAAAGATAAACTAATCGAAGGAAAAGAAGCGGCATATATGAGTTATGACCTAGCTACAATATATACCGAAGTGCCGATTGATACTGATTTTGAAAAGATTAAATATAACGGTTATGATCCACTTAAATATATATCTTTACTCGAAGAGTTAGAGTTTAATTCCTTAATTAAAAAACTGAATATAGATAAAGAACTAATTGCTAAAGAAGAAGTATTTACCGACTACGAAATAGTAAAAGATATGAAAGATGTTAAGATAGATGGCCCGTTTAGCATCTATGCTGAAGTATTTGGCTATTCTTATCATAGTGATGAACTAATAGCTTTTTCGGTCTATAACGGTAAAAAAGCATACTATATTCCACTTTCGGTAATGCTTGAAAACAGTTCTATTTTATCTAGTACCTATGAAAAATATACATATGATGCTAAAAAACTTATGTATCTTTTAAGGAGATATAATTTAGATATCAATAATCTAAGTGATGATATTTACATGGCTGCTTTTCTACTAAACTATAATGTCAAAGATGATATGACTTATTTTATGAATAGTCAAAATGAAAGTATAGATAGTTATGAATCATTATTTGGCACTAAAGCTAAATTATCTATGCCTAGTGAAGAAAAACTTGCAGCAAGTCTTGCTACTAAAGCTAGATTCATTTATGAGCAAAGAGATAAGATAGTTAAAGAGCTCGAAGAAGATAGTCAACTTGATCTTTATCGTAATCTTGAAATGCCTTTGGCTTCTGTTCTTACTGATATGGAATATGAAGGAATTAAAGTGGATATTAAAGTTCTCGAAGAAATAGGAGTGACACTTAAAAAAAGAATCGAAGAACTTAGTCAAAATATATATAAATTAAGTGGTGAAAGATTTAATATAGCTTCACCTAAACAGCTAGCTGAGGTTCTTTTTAAGAAAATGGAAATACCTTATCCTAAAAAGATTAAAGATGATAACTATTCAACTAGTGTCGATATTTTAGAAAAAATTAGATTTGTTAATCCGATTATCGATGAAGTATTAGAGTTTAGAATGTTAAGTAAAATTCAAGGTACGTATGTAAATGGTTTAAAGTCAGAAATAAGCTTTGATGGACGAATTCATACTATCTTTAATCAGATGTTGGCTAGAACAGGAAGACTTTCATCATCGAATCCTAATCTTCAAAACATTCCTATTAGAAGTGAAGAGGGAAGAATAATTAGAAGAGCCTTCTTAGCTGATGAGGATTCAGTAATTTTATCTAGTGACTATTCGCAGATAGAACTGCGCGTTTTTGCCCATATGTCGCAGGCCCATAACTTAACCGAAGCTTTTATCCATCAAAAAGACATTCATACTAAAACAGCGATGGACATCTTCAAAGTTAAGGAAGAAGACGTAACAGCTAATATGCGTCGTGAAGCAAAAGCAGTAAACTTTGGTATTATCTATGGTATATCAGCCTTTGGTTTATCTGAAGATTTAGGAATAGATATATCAAGTGCTAAAAAGTTTATGGATGATTATCTAGCAACTTTTCCAGGTATCAGAGATTATATGGATACTTTGATTGCCTTAGCTAAAAAAGAAGGCTATGTGCGCACGCTTTTTGGTCGAAAAAGGGTTATACCAGAGTTGAGAGATAAAAACTATATGGTCAGATCAAACGGGGAGCGTATGGCCCTAAATACTCCGATTCAAGGAACAAGTGCTGACATACTTAAAAAAGCGATGATTGAAATATTTGCAAAATTTAAAGAAGAAAAATTAAAAAGTAAAATGCTTTTACAAGTGCATGATGAACTTGTCTTTAATGTAAAAAAAGATGAACTTGAAAAGGTTAAGAAAATCGTAAGTGAAACAATGGAGAATGCTTATGAACTAACGGTTCCACTAAAAGCATCGATAAATGTCGGGGGTTCTTGGTATGAAGCCTAAAAATATCGTAAGTAAATATATGTTTTTTAGTGTATTAACTAATTCAACTCTTTCATTTATGAAAATATTCTTTGGTTTTATCGGAAAAAGTAATGCTCTTTTCGTCGATGGTTTTCATTCTTTATCTGATTTAATATCCGATTTTATAGCTATTTTTGGTGCCAAACTCTCAGCTGCCTCACCTGATGAAAAGCATCCAAAAGGTCATGGCAAAATAGAGTACTTAACTAGTATTGTCATAGCAATCATAATTATTATGATGGGTATAACTCTGCTTAAAGAATCTTTTGCCGGTCTTAAAAAAACGGTTCCGGATCAATTTGTTATCATCGTCGCGTTAATCACTATCGTATCTAAATATATTCTTTCTAAAATGTTAATAATAAAAGGTAAGAAGTATTCCAGTAACATACTAGTTACGTCCGGAAGGGAATCATTCACTGATGTCTATACGACATCACTTGTTTTAATCTCTGTTATTGCCAGCCAGTTCGCTAAACAATTCGCCATTCTTTTATATGCTGATTTTATAAGTTCGGTTATTATAAGTATCGTTATCATCATAACGGGTCTTAAACTCATGTTTGAAAACCTATCTTTAACAGTGGGACAGAAAGAACAGGATTTGGATGCCTATATTAAAATAGAGAAGTATCTCAATAAAAAACATCCTGATGTGATTATCGGGGGCTTGGAGCTCCTTAAATTAGGCCAGTATTATGACGCTGATTTAACGATACTTTTAGCCAAAGATATTTCACTTGAACATTCTCATTCTATCTCTCATGAAATCGAAGAAAATCTAATTACTAGTGATTTTAAAATTAAACATGTAAATATTCATGTAGAACCGAAAGAAGGTGAAGACAGTGCCAGAACTACCAGAAGTAGAAACAGTCAAAGAAGGTTTGAGGAAACGAGTAAGAAATAAAGAAATAGCAACTGTCCAAGTGCTTTGGAATAATACGATCGAAGGAATAGAAGTAATAGATTTTATTAATAATTTAAAGGGTCAAAAAATAAATGATATAACTAGGCGTGGGAAGTGGTTAGTTTTTCATCTTGATGATTATGTTTTGTTATCTCATCTTAGAATGGAAGGTAAATATTTTACAAAAAAGCTTGGGGATAAAATAGTAAAACATGAACACGTTATCTTTAATTTTACTGATGGAACAAGCCTTAGATATCAAGACACTCGTAAATTTGGTAAAATGCACCTAATTCCTCTTTCATCGTATGAATCTTATCCAGTTCTCCAAAAACTTGGTTTAGAGCCTTGGGATGATCGCCTAGATAACAAATATTTAATCGAAAAATATGCCAAAAAAACATTGCCAATTAAAACAGTTCTTCTTGATCAAACTATCATTACGGGAATAGGTAATATCTATGCCGATGAAATCCTTTTTCAAAGTAATATTTCCCCGCTTAAACCCGCGAATAAGATAGTATTAAAAGAAGCTGAAAAAATTATCTTAAACACTAGAGAAGTTCTAGCTAAGGCAGTTGCTGATGGCGGAACAACTATTCGCAGTTATGTCTCTGAAGAAGGTATCGAAGGTCGTTTTCAAAATGATTTATTTGTTCATACAAAAAAAGGTCAACCATGTCGCAAGTGTGGATCTATAGTTGAAAAAAATACAGTTGGTGGAAGGGGCACTTACTTTTGTCCAAAGTGCCAGAAATTAAAATGAATGGTTTCTTAATAATCGATAAAGAAGAAGGAAAAACTTCGCGTGATATCGATAACGATATTATGTATAAATTTGCTACTAAAAAAGTAGGGCACTTGGGTACACTAGATCCTTTGGCAACCGGCGTTTTAGTGCTTGCACTTGGCAATGCTTTGAAAGTGCTGTCACTAATTGAAAAGCACGATAAGACCTATGTCGCCAAAGTGAAAATGGGTATAAGCACCGATACTTTAGATATTACAGGCAGGACAATATTAACTAGTCAGACAAGAGCTAGTAAAGACGCGGTAATAAAGGTGCTAGACTCTTTTCTTGGTGAAAACCTTTTTCCTGTTCCTAAATATTCAGCTGTCAAAGTTGCGGGTAAAAAGCTTTATGAATATGCTCGCAATAACGAAGAAGTAGAGTTACCTAAAAAGTTAATGACAGTATACTCCTATAAAATCTTATCTTTTAATGAAGATGAATTCGTTTTTGAAATTAAAACAAGCTACGGAACGTATATACGAACTATCATCGATGAATTAGGTAAAAAGCTTAATGTTCCGATGACGATGAGCTCTTTAAGAAGAACCCAGTCAGGCATATTTAATATAGAAGATGCTGTAAATCAGCATCAAGCAAGTCTCGACAATTTAATTCCTATCGAGGCGGTACTTAAAGACTTTTATACAGTCGTAGCAGACGAGAAGTTAATTGAAAGGATATCACACGGACAAATATTAAAAGATATATATAAGAAATATCCGATTATTTTTACTGATAAAAATAAAGAAATAATCGCTATTTATAAGCAGTATGATAAAGATAATAATTATGTAAAGCCTCATAAAATAATTAGCAAAAGCTAGTTATTTTTTATTGAAATAGCTATAATCATAATAGGTGATATGGTGATAAGAGATAAGCTAAACAAAGTATTGCTATTTTTGGTAATCGGAGTAATTCTATTACCTTTTTATAATGTTAAAGCCTATCAATTATGCCCTAAAAGTGAAGAGTATATAAAATGGGAAGCTCTTAAAGATAAAGATAAATACTTGCAGCCTAAATACTGTGCTGAAACAGCTTTAAAGAAAGTTGCTTATAGCCGAAACTCACTAGTTAAAGAAGTACTTCCGCCACCATTTTATGATCTACGTGATGTCGCTGGAGTTAATTATACAACGGCTGTTAAAAATCAAGGTACGACAGGAACGTGCTGGGCTTTTGCAACGACCTCGGTATTAGAATCGAAAATGAAATTAATGGGCGATGTTCCAATTATATATAGTCCTCGTCACATCGAATATGCGACAAGTTATCAATTTTTAGACGGCATCAATCCTTTAGGCTACAATCGCACCGTCGATCAGGGAGGAAACTATTACTACAGTTCTAATTACTTAATTAAAAACATTGGACCGGTCAAAGAAAGTGATATGCCATTTTCAAATGATACATCACGTATTAATTTAAGTGCTATTGATAAAAAAGCAATGCTTGATGTTAATGATATAACATTTTTAGAGTCACGCATAAATGGCTGCGCTCCTATATCTTCTAAAATCAAGAAAAAGATTATGGAAAACGGGTCAATCGGAGCTTTAATTAATTATGATCTTAATTATTACGATCCTATAAATAAGACCTATAATTATACTGGGGGATTTTTAAGTAATCATGCGGTGACGATTATCGGATGGGATGATAATTACGACCGAACTAAGTTTAAAAATGTCGCCACAAATAACGGGGCATGGCTTGTTCAAAACTCTTATGGGACATCCTTTGGAACAAATGGTTACTTTTATATTTCCTATGAAGATAATAATATTTGTTCTAGTCTTATGAGTATCGATTCTTACGATCAGGACTTTGAAAAAAACCATTACCATTCTAGTTTATTAGGAACTAATTCTAGTGTCGGTTATGTCAATACCGATACTAGTTATGCAGCTTATACTTTCACAAGAAAAACCAGTGCTAGAGAAGTCATCGGCGAACTAACTTTTGCGGTTGCTGATGCCGGCACATATACTATCTATATGATCGACGGACCACTTCAAACAGTAGCGGGACTTACTCCGGATGCGATGGGTACAATCGATGCTGCCGGTTATAAAACAATCAGATTTACAGATAAATATATGACAGCAAGTCAATACACTGTCGTAATAAAATATAGCGGTGCTCTAGATGGCTATCATGTGCCTATATCAGTTAAATATGCGGGTTCTTACAACAGCATGACGATAAAGCCTGCTGAGAGTTTTGTTTCAGCAAACGGAGAAAGCTGGACTGATTTAGCTGGTGATCAAGCGGCGCTTGTTATTAGCGTATCAAGTGATAATGCTGATCTTGAAATAAATACTATGACTAATACACTTGTCAATGGAAAAACCAATTTAAATTTTAGTGCTAATTATATTAAAGAGCCGGCTTTGATTAACTATAAAATAACTAACTCTAAAAATAACGAAAAAGTATTTAACTTTAATCCAATTTATGAAGGGAATCGTCTAAAAGCGATCGAGGCCGTATATTCTGGAGAGCTCGGCGAGGATTCATATCAGCTTACTGTAACCTACGATGGTCAAGAATATCATTATTCGTTTGCCATCGGGGGCCCAAGTCCATATAATTATTTTGATCCTAATATCGTGAGAGATGATACGATCTTAAACTTTTATACGCCAGGCTTTAGTATCGCAAGCGTAGTTAATGTTTTTGGTCCAAAAACGACAGTTATGCAAGATGGAATGCCAGTAAGTAGTGGAGTTCTCACTAATCTTATGACGCTTAACTACTTAAGCGATTCTTTTAAAGTAATTATTAAAGGTGATGTAACAAACGATGGTTATGTCAAAATAAATGACTTAGCCAAACTATCAAAATACATTATCGATGGAAGTGGTCTAAGCACCGAAGACATCTTAAATGCCGATATAACCGGAGATAAAGTTTTCAAAATAAATGACTTAGCTAAAATGTCTAAATATATTATCGAAGGAGGAAGTCTAAAATGAAAAGATTAATTATACTTATCATCGCTTTATTTATGCCCGTGATGGTCGAGGCTGCTACTACTAGTATCTCTTGTCCTGCGGCGGCATCAATTGGTCAAACGATCACTTGTAGCATCAGCGTAAGTCACCCTAATTTAAATGGTGTAAGCTTAAAGTTTGCCACAAGTGGAGTAAGCTTTGTCTCATGTAATCCTTCATCGATTTTTAACGGCAGTAGAACTTGCCAGGCAAGCGGTGCAGCCTTGACAACAACTAATGCTACAAATGGTGGTTTAATCCTAACGGCAAGTTTCAAAATAAATGCTGCGGCAACTATCGGAGTAAATAGTGTCGAAGTATCAGATACGGCCGATAAGTTATATTCTTCTAATAATGCTTCGGCAGCGGTAAGAATATTATCAAGTGAAAATACTTTAACTCGTATAACGATTGGAGGCCAGGTATTTAACAATCCCTCACAGACGATTAACCTAAGTTTAAATGAAGCACAGACAAATATTTTAGCCGTAGCTCCATCTGCAGCTAAAGTCTCTGGAGCAGGGGTTAAAACACTTAATTATGGACTTAATAAATTTGTTATAACTTCGACTAGTGAAAGTGGCATAGCAAGAAACTATACAATTACAATCACAAGAGCAGATACGCGAAGCACTAATAATAATTTAAAGAATTTAACAATCAGTACTGGGGTAATTAATTTTACAGCAAATACGACATATTATAAAACCGAAGTTGCGACAACTGTTACTTCAGTAAATATAACTGCCAGTCTAGCTGATCCAAAAGCTAGGTTTGTCTCTTACCCCCAAAGTCTAAATTTAAATTATGGCTCTAACAGTGCTCATATTAAAGTTCAAGCTGAAAACGGAGCTATTAAAACTTATACAATCGAAGTAGTTAGAAAAGACGAGCGAAGTAGTGATACCACTCTTCAAGATATCAATATCACAGGCTTTGATATCGATTTTACTAAAGATAAAACCAGCTACGATTTAACCGTTCCTTTTGAAACTGAAAAACTTACACTTGAAACATCAACTAGTTCTGATAAAGCTAAATATGTAGTAGAAAATCCAGACTTAAAAGAAGGTTTAAACGTTGTATCTATTCTAGTTACAGCTGAAAATGGAGCAACAAACACATATAAAATAAATGTAATTAGGAGTGGAAAAGGTGTTAAATTATCTGATGATAACTACATTAAAGATTTAAAAATTGCTGGTTATGATTTAAGTTTTAAATCTAAAGAGCAACAATATAGTTTAACGATCGATAAAGATTACGATTTAAATATCGAAGTAAAATTATCTGATCCTAAAGCTAAATATGAAATAAGTGGTAATAAAAATTTAAAAGACCAAAGTAAAATAAGAATAAGCGTTCTATCGGAAAGCTCTAAAAAAAGAGTTTATGAAATACTAATCAAACAAAAAAGTGAAACACCAGATATCTTACTCTTTACTTTGGGCTTTATTAGTGGACTTATTGTTACAATAATAGTCGATAAATTAATATTAAAAAGCTTGAAAAAAAAAGATAAATAGTATATTATAAAGTTGTATTCAAACAAGAGGAGTACTCTAGTAAATATTTAAGAGAGAGGGTATGTTAGCTGAAAATACCTAATATGACTAGACGAAGACACTTGATTTAATTTGAAGCGTGTCATCGCGTTAAGATGTAGAAGCATATGCAAATATGGAATTAAGGTGGTACCACGGGTTATTCTCGTCCTTTAGGTTACTACCTTTTTTGTTTAAGGAGGATATTATGATAACAAAAGCTAAGGGAACAATTGATTTATATGGAATCGAAGCTAAAAAATGGCAATATGTTAATAAAGTAATCGATAGTTTAATGGAAAAATATAACTATGATCTTATTAGAACACCTATTTTTGAACCTAGTGAATTATTCCATCGTGGAGTGGGAGAAACAACCGATATAGTTACTAAAGAAACATATGATTTTAAAGATCGTGGAGATAGAGAGATGACTCTTCGTCCTGAAGGAACGGCCGGCGTTGTCCGCAGTTTTATCGAAAATAAAATGTATGGTAATTTAACTGGTCCACTTAAATTTTATTATAATGGGACAATGTATCGCTATGAAAGACCACAAGCGGGTCGCGACAGAGAGTTTACTCAGTTTGGTCTCGAAGTTTTTGGCATCGATGATTCATCGATTGATGCTGAAGTAATATCGGTAGTAGTTAATCTCTTTAAAATACTTGGTTTAAAACAGGTCAAAGTAAGAATAAACACCTTAGGTGATAAAGCAAGTAGAGCAGCTTACAATAAAGCGTTAAAAGAATATTTAGAACCTAATTTAAATAAGTTATGTGAAGATTGTAATGATCGCTTCAATAAGAATCCTTTGCGCATATTGGACTGTAAAGTAGATGCTGAAAGTGAAGTAATTAAAAAAGCTCCAAAGACAATCGATTATCTAAATGAAGAAAGTAGCCTACGCTTTAAGCAACTAAAAGCTTATCTGGATATATTAGAGATCGATTATGAAGTTGATCCAAATATCGTTAGGGGACTGGATTACTACGATCACGTCGTCTTTGAAGTTGAAGCTCAGGTCAAAGACTTTGGATCAAACAATGTCTTAGCAGGGGGAGGAAGATATAACGGATTAGTCGAATCCCTTGGCGGTCCTAGTACACCAGGTGTTGGTTTTGCTATTGGCATTGGAAGATTAGTTAGAGCGCTAGAGCTCGAAGAAATAGAGCTACCGCTTGAGCTTGATAACGAAATATTTATAATGAGCGTCTCAGAGACAGAAAGAGAGTATGCCATGTCACTTATGCAGGTTCTGCGAATGAATGGCTTTAAAGTAAGTGGTGCATATGATGATAAAGGGATAAAAGCTCAGTTTAAACAAGCAGATAGAGAAAGAAGTAAATTTCTGATTATTCTAAATGATGAAGACCTAGCTAATGATGAAGTTAAAGTTAAAAATAATCGCACTAAAGAAGAAAACAATGTATCAGTTGATTATTTAATATATTATTTTGATGAAAAATTAAGTGAGGAGATGGAAACTAATGAAGAAAGCCATGAATGGTAATTTCACGTTAAAAGATCTTGATAAAGAAGTAGAGTTATACGGTTGGGTTGCCAGAAAAAGAAATCTGGGCGGTCTTACATTTATCGACCTTCGCGATCGTAGTGGTATTATTCAGCTTGTTGTTAGGCCAGAAGATGAAGTCCACAAAGTAGTCGAAGTTTTAAAAACCGAAGCGGTTATTAGAGTTAAGGGTATCATCACTGAAAGAGAGAGTAAGAACAATCATTTGCCAACTGGTGATATTGAGGTTATTACGAAAGAAATGACACTCATCAACAACGCTGCCGATATTCCCTTTGAACTTACGAACAATACGACAGCACTTGAAGAAACGCGATTAAAGTATCGTTACTTAGACTTGCGCCGCGAAAGTCTTAGAGATAATCTAATCTTAAGACACAAAGTTGTCTTAGCAGCCAGAAACTATCTATCAAATCTTGGTTTTATTGAAGTTGAAACACCGATTTTATGTAAATCGACACCCGAGGGAGCTAGAGACTATCTTGTTCCATCGCGCATCTACAACGGAAAGTTTTATGCTCTTCCACAATCACCACAGCTATATAAACAACTACTTATGATCGGTGGAATGGAAAAGTATTTCCAAATAGCTAAATCATTTAGAGATGAAGACTTGCGAGCAGACAGACAACCAGAATTTACGCAAATTGACCTTGAAATGAGTTTTGTCGAAGAGAAGGACGTTTGGAACGTTGTCGAAGGTTTATTTAAAGAGATGTTCAAAGTAGCTAAGAATATTGATTTAGGTGAGTTTGCCCGCATGAAATATGTCGATGCTATCGAAAAATACGGAAGCGATAAACCAGATACTCGTTTTGGAATTTTATTAAGTGATATTTCAGATATCTTTAAAGATACTGAATATGAAACATATAAAGAAACATTAAAAGATGGCATCATAAACGCCATCACCGTAAATTTAGCAGAAAAATATTCACGTAAAGACTTAGATGCTTTAAGTGAATTTGTCAAAATATACGGAGCTAATTACGTGTCATACTTAAAATATGCTGAGGGCCAGTTAAGTGGCTCGATTGCTAAAAATCTAAGTGAAGAAGAAAATGAAAAGCTTATCAGTAAATTAGCGTTAAAAGAAAACGATTTAGTTTTAATCGTTCATGGTAAACAAAAACAAGTCAAAGCATCCCTCGGAGCTCTTCGGGTTAAACTAGCTCACGATAACGATTTAATCGAAAAGGGTAAGTATAACTGCTTATGGGTTACGGACTTTCCAATGTATGAATTCTCCGAAGAAGAAAAACGTTATGTCCCAGCTCACCACCCATTTACTTCACCGAAGAAAGAAGATATGGATAAATTGCTTAACGATCAAGAAAATTGCTATTCGAGAGCATATGACTTAGTAATTAACGGTTATGAAATATTAAGTGGTTCGATTCGTATTCACGACGGTGAAGTTCAAAAGAAAGTCTTCGAAGCTATCGGCCTTTCTGAAGAAGAAGCCAAAGAAAAATTCGGTTTCTTCATCGATGCCTTCAACTACGGTACTCCTCCTCATGGCGGAGTAGGCATAGGCCTAGAGCGTGTCATCATGCTTCTTTGTGAAACGGAAAACATCAGAGATGTAATCGCTTTTCCTAAGACCGCTAGTGCCAGTGACTTGATGAGTCAAGCACCTAACACGGTAAGTAAAAAACAACTAGATGAACTAGGGATTGAATTAAAAAAATAAAAGCAAAATATCTTGCTTTTATTTTTTTATAAATTCTTTAACTTTCTCGATCATATCAAGTAAATCTTCATCATCATGATTTGGAAGTTTAGCATCAGCATAAGTTAAAATCTTATCTTTCATAATATCCGCTCGCAAAAATTCTAAAAGAGAAATTAATTTATCTTGAGCATTCTTTGTCCCATTGGGCGATGGAGAGACGCCGGATAAAGCAATTTTCTTTTTATTTAAAATTCTAATTCCTTCATCGTTTGCTCGGCTCAACCAGTCGATTGTGTTTTTCATAACACCCGAGTATGAATGATTATACTCCGGAGTAAATAACCAAAGCAGTTCGGCATCTACAACTTTTTGTCTTAGAGCAGTTACAGCAATAGGTGCCGGATGTTCTATGTCCTCATTTATCATAGGGATATCATGAACTGTAACGATTTCAAAATCGATATCGATAAGCGATTTTACAATCTCCGCTAATTTTAAATTATATGATTCTTTTCTAAGAGAACCGACTATTGCAACTATTTTCATAAAAACCTCACTATATGATTATAACAAAAAAAGACAAATGCTAAAAAACTACTTTATTAAATTATTAAAGCTTGCTATAATAATAATGAATAATAGAGGTGTGTATGAAAAAAACCAAAATAATATGTAGTATTGGACCGGCTAGTTATAACTATGAAATATTTTTAGATATGGCCAAGGCTGGTATGAATGTTGCTAGAATAAATTTTTCACATGCCAATGAAAAAGAAAGAGAGACAGTCGAAGAACTAGTTGCTAGAACGAATAGAGAATTAGGTTCTAATATTGCCACTCTTTACGATACCAAAGGACCTGATATTAGAACCGGTAACTTTGAAAATGATCGCTTATCACTGGTTGCTGGTCAAAGTATAAAAATAGTTAAAGAAGATGTTCTTGGTAATGAGAACCGTTTTAGTTTGAATTTTCCGCAGCTTATCGATGAAATAAAAGTAGGTCAAAGCATATTATTAGACGACGGTTTAATTAGATTAGATGTCGTAACTAAAGATGAAAACAGTTTAACTTGTCATATTATCGATAGTGCCATTATTAAAGGACATCGCGGTGTTAATGTACCGGGGCTCGTTTTAAACATACCCTTTATTTCCGATGAAGATCGCCGTGATATTAAATATGCCTGTGAGCACAATGGTGACTTCTTAGCGATATCATTCGTCTCTAAAGCTGATGATGTTTATGAAGTTCGAAAATTACTCGAAGAATATAACTGTTCACGGATGAAAATAATTACAAAAATAGAGACGGCAAGTGCTATTGAAAATTTTGATGCAATTTTGGCTGCCAGTGATGGGATAATGATTGCAAGGGGTGACTTAGGGGTCGAAACGCCGATGGCTGAGCTACCGATACTACAAAAGAACTTACTTAAAAAAGCTGAGCTTGAAAACAAAATTTGCATTGTTGCAACCGAGATGCTTGCTAGCATGTATACTAATCCAAGACCGACCAGAGCTGAACTAACCGATGTAGCAAATGCCGTCTTTGATGGTGCTGACTCAGTGATGTTAAGCGGAGAAACAACAGTTGGAAGATTTCCGGTAGAGTCTGTCAAGTTTATGGCCGAAATATGTCAAAATGCAGAAAAAGTTGTCAACTTCAATTTAGGATACATCAGAAGATTTGACACTTCGATTACCGATATGATTACTACTTGTGCAATATCTAGTGCTAAAAACCTAGAAGCATCCTTAATTGTAACACCGACCATGAGTGGATATACGGCTATGCAGCTAAGTGAATTAAAACCAACTTGTCCAATATTAGCTTTGTGTCCAAATGAAAACATCGCAAGGAGTCTGGCCCTTAGTTATGGCGTTTATACTAAAGTAATCGACATTGTTCAAACTACCGATGAATTAGTTGCTGATTGTAAAAAAGAAGCCAGTTTATTTTTAGACTTAGCCAAGGGTGATAAAATAGTTATTACCGGTGGTTTTCCAACCGGTGAGAAACGTCATACAAATTTTTTAAAAATAGAGGAAATGTAACGAAGAAATATATTTTACTAATAATTTTCATCTTTTTATTTAAGATAAGTAATGTCAGCGCGGCATATAGTTTTACCGATGGCGTTCATTTAGATAGGATATTAAATGAATATCGTCAACAAGTAAACATTCCAAATACAATCCCATTCCAGTCCCAAAGCTGATTTAATTATTTTTTTAACCGAAGATGATTTTTACATTCCCGATGGAAAAAGTGAAAACTCAGCTTTTGAACGTGGGTTTGAAGTAATATTTAATAATAATACTGTAAGTGGTTTAAAAAGAATGTCCGTCTCTTCACTTCATAACACGATGATTCCATCTTTTGCTAAAGCTTATTATAAAGAAAGCACAAAACCAATTTTTACTTTTACGATAAGACCTTCAAAAGATAAAAGTTTCAGTTGTTATGATAAAAAAGAGAATAGCTGCTATGTAGAATTAGCTGAAAAAAATACAATCAGCTAAGCAATATTTTATCAGCAAATTTGCCAACAATTTTAAGATAGATATAACATATATAGTTGCTTACAACGGAGAGCGAACAAACAATGTAAAAAATTCCTACACTGGTACTATGACTAATTTGGTTGTCAATCTTTACAAAGATAAAGTCTATGTCAATAAATTTTTTTTGATAAAACGCCCTAAACTTTGTTTTTATAATAATTCGGTTAAAGCTGACGTTTATAACAACCGCTGTAATGTAGGACGAAGTAACTGTTGTTTGGCTTATGATAGTTTGATCAGTGAGGCAGTTGAACTAACTAACAAGTATCAATCATTCAAATTAATTTCAACCAAAGCAAAAAGCTTATGATACACAAAAGAAAGGGTATAAATACTTAGCTAATAAAAATCATGATGCACAGATATTTACTGATGGTATCAGATATAAATCAAAAGCTAAAGTGGAAGCTACAAAAATAAGTGCAAAACCTAAAGAAGAAGTTAACACAGTAGTAAGTTTCGATATCTCTTCGATTAATGTTTTGACATCTGTTCCGATTCAAGGAACCGAAGGAATTGGAGCCGAGGATAAATATACATATGATAGCGAACCACTAGTAAACTTTAACTCTTTATATGAACCGAGCAAAGCTTATCAAACTAGTGACTCATCAATTGTACAGTTAAATGAAAAAATGTAAATGGCTGCTAATTCTGAAGAACTCGAAGAGGGCCGTAAAGATATTACAATTATCGATGAAGATACTCAAGAGAAAGTCATAGTAAAGAAACAAGAGGTAGAAATAAAGGCCAAAAACAATAACAAATATATTATCGTTGCTATTGTCACAATTATCATTCTATCTTTAGTAGTGGTCTTTGTTTGGCAAGTTCTTAAAAAGAGAAAAA
>CAZVUK010000009.1:0-34913 GCA_964630225.1 uncultured Muribaculaceae bacterium | reverse complement strand
AGTAATTCTACTAAAGTGAATCCTTTTTTATTCATAAAGTCTCCTATATCTTATATATTTATTATATAATAAATAAAAAATAATACAATTATTCAACACAAAAACCAGAACTAATTCTGGTTTTTATTATTTTACTTCGACTTCACGTGAAAGCGTTCCAATCTGTTTGCCTTCGTTATAGACAGAGTATGTTATAACATACTTGCCAGGCACAGTTAAGGCTGTGACCCAACTGACGTTGTTGTTAGTAAGTGGATCTTTAACGCTGACATTAGATGTCGTAGGAATGCTTTTGCCATCTCTTTTAGCTATAACATCGTCAGAGAATTTATAAGCTGTGTCCCCACTATTAAAGACTGTTTTAATCGATGGTGAGAAAGAAACTTCGACATTATCGATTGATACGGTTACTCCGCTACTAGCATTAGCTCCGTATATTTCAAAGGTTGTAACAACTCTATAAGAACCGGTAGGTGACTGATCATTTCTAATTGTATAACTATTATTTTCAGTAAATCCGAGAAAGCGACCATCTTTGTATACTTTATAACCAAATGGTCCATACTCTTCTTTAGCATCCGATGGTTTGCCAACTGGACTCCATGAAAGAGATGTTGTTTTAGAGCCGCTGTCATAATCGACCTTTAGACCGGATACGTTTGCTAACTTATTGTACTTAGCAGATACCTCAGTCGGTTCGGTCCCCTTTTTAAACCATTCATAGACAACTTCCCAAGATGGTGTCCCGCCACTTGCTAACGAAGCTGGATCACTATTCATTTCAATAGGAATTCTAACGACGCTATCAGGTACTTTAAAGTCTTTTCCTTGGCTTTTAAACATTGCTCTACCAACTGCTTGGTAAACTCTAGCTCTCTGAGCTCCGGCAGTATTGGTTGTCAGGTAATGAGTTTTATCGATTTTTGCGTAACCGTACCACATAGCAAGAGCTACATCGGGGTCATAACCCACTACCCAAGCATCGTGAACGGCATTGCCAGGAAGACCGTACTTTCTTTCGGTGATTTTATCAAAGTTGGTTGTCCCGGTCTTAGCAGCGACATTTATTCCAGGAACTTTGGCAGCTCCGGATAATCCTGAGATAACCGATGTCTTCAAGACGTCAGATATCATAAAGGCTGTCGAATCACTCATAACTCTTGCTCCAGTTGATGAGAAATCTTTTATTTCATTTGTTTGCCTATTAACTATTTTATTTACAGCATACGGTTTGTAATAAGTCCCACCGTTAGCAAACGCCGCATAAGCAGCTGCCATTTGAAGTGGACTAGCCCCGTTAAAGGCACCAAGTGAATGGGCTTCATGAATTTGACCGTTAGCTATCTCTGGAGTTATTCCTAGATTGGTTACAAACTCGATAATTTTTTTATTGTCGACTTGTTGGAAAGCTTTTAAAGCCGGAATATTACGTGAGTAGGCAAGGGCTGTTCTCAAAGTAATAGTTCCCCTATATCCACCATCCGAGTTTCGAATAGTTTGTCCACTCGAATATTGATATGGTCCATCGTAGAATAATTTATATGTCGACCAGTTATTATATTCAAGTCCTGGTCCATAATCGAATAACGGTTTAGCTGAAGATCCAATTTGACGTTTAATCATCGTTGCATAGTTATATTGTCTGGCATCATTTCTATCTCTTCCAGCGCCTATTGCTAGTATCTTACCATTGTTAACATCGACAGCCGCTATACCACTTTGTACTTCAGGTAATACCCAGTTAAAGGTTTTACCACTGAAGATATCATCCATCTTTTGCTGACGATCTCTATCCATATTAGTGTATATCAATAAAGACTCGTTGTATGGTTTATAACCCATCGCTTCAAGCTCTTCGACAACTGTATCGACATAAGCTCCAAAGATGATTGTTTCTCCTCTTTTTTCAGTAATCAAGCTGGTGATAGGAATAGAATTAGCTAGCGCTTCTTCTTCTTTATTTATATAACCATGTCTTCTCATTAATGAAAGAACTTCAGCGCGACGCTTTCTTGTACTTTCTGGATAATTAAATGGATTGTACGAACTAGGTGCTTGGAACATTCCCGCTATTATCGCTGCTTCGGAAAGGTTAAGCTGTGAAGCTTTCTTACCAAAGTAAGTGATAGATGCCTGTTCGACTCCATAGGTATTACTTCCTAAGAAGTGATTGTTTACATAAAATTCGATAATTTCTTGCTTAGTAAATTGTTTTTCTAGTTTGAATATCGATAGATATATATCGGTAAACTTACGTTTAATACCAGCAAAACCTTTACTTTCCTTACTGGTGAAACTGTTTTTAATAACCTGCATCGATATTGTCGAACCTCCACCGGCATTTTCATTCCCGCTTAGTTGTCCCATCGAAGCTTTAGCAAAACGTGCTGCATCAAAACCTTGATGCTGGAAGAAACGAGAATCCTCGGTGGCAATTATGGCATTGATTAACTCTTCACTTAAATCTTCATATTTGATAATTTCTCTTTTTTCCGTTCCAAGCTCTATTATTAATTGTCCCTTATTATCGTAGATAAGAGTAGATTCTTTAAGCTTAAGCTTTTTAACATCGAAGTCTGGCGCTTCCGAGACAATCGTGTAGAAAAAATAGATACCAAAGGATACGATTCCTAGTATAAGTATAACCATCAGTATTATAATTAAGTTTAAGAATCGTTTAGCCCATTTTCTTTTCATTAGTATATGAAGTAGATAGCTAAAACCTAAGATTATTGCCAGTCCAATAGCTATTAAAACAGTGAACTCTAATCCGGTTAGAACAAAACTTAAAATAAGCATTATTGCCAAAGTAATTAAAGCTGAAATTTTAAAGTTTGACTTATAATCTTTCTTTGTTTTAATATTTCTCTTTTTATATTCTGGCTCTCTATAACTTCTATAGGCAGCCCTAGTATGAGTACTTCGTCCTAGTGCTCTCTCATTATTACTCGAAGAACTATCATACTGTTTTTTAATCTTATCGCTAGATCTAGTAGTAGCCTTTTTAACAGTAGTTGAACTATTCTTATTGGATCTTCTAGGATAATTAGTCGATTTAGCTCTAGGTTTTACATTTTTATTACTTGCCATTTATACCTCCGTATATTTTATCTATTATTTTTAGATAATCGAGCCTAGGTCTATACTTAGTCTCTATTTCATAGGCCATTTCTTCAAAAAAAGAAATAGCCATACTTTTTCTATCATTGTTTGTAAGGTGATTTAATATATCTTTCGCCAGAATTAGATATGTTTTATCTAAACTATTGAAGCGAATAATCAAAAAAGCGATACCACCATTATCATTTATATTTTTTAAATGTTCTAATTGATGCTTATGAATGTTCCTTATTGGAAACGATGTTTTACTATTTGTTTCCTTAGCATCAAAATCGATGTATTTACCACGATATAATCCGTTATAATCGGTTGTCGAAGCTTCTTTAAAGAAGGCATCTTTAATTCGTGGTCCCTCGACTCCGTAGACTGTTTTATTTATTTGAATGGGTGTAGGCTTCTTATATATATAGGCGATTTTCTCGATGATATAGTATTCATTAGTAAGATTGATATCATCTTCTAAACTTACCCCCCTGTTAGCGTAAGATATATTTTTGTTTGTTTCTTTTTGTACGATACCAGTGGGATGCTTCAATTTTATCACCTAAAAGAATTATACTATAAGAAAGCCTATTTTTCCACTTTAAAATGAATAAAAATAAATAAATAAATATAAAAAACAACTTGTAATTAAAAAGCATAATTGGTAGTATAATTTTAGAGAAAGAAATAATACACCATTAACTGGAGTATTAATAATTGGAGGAAAAATGGCAGTTAAAATGAATGAAAAAGATAAAAATACCATGTTAGATCAACTTCTACCAGCTGGTGAGAATTACGAGGCTAAAATATGGACAGTTATAGAAGCGGGAGCAGATGCTTTAACAAGTATCGGTGCATTGAGCATTGTTTAAAAAAACTCATCAAATCTTGGATTAGGAGCAGCCGGAGTGCTTGGTTCACTTAGCAACGAATATGCATATATGGGTTTAACCCAAAAAAGATTGGTCGTTGTCGTTGTTAAAAAAAACAGATGTTTCACAAGTTAAGTTCGCTTTTGACTTACCCTTGGAACAACTAAGTTCAGTTAAAGTTAAAAAAAATTTTATCCCAGGTAGGCAAGTAATGACGGCGGTGTTTGAAAACAAAAAAATTCATTTTTCTATCATGTCTAGCTCGATAGGTACCGATATCGAAAACCAAAAAGAAAACGCTCAAATTTTGTTAAAAAACTTTAGCTAAAATAATATAAGTAAAAAATAGACTTAATAAACACCGATACAGTATATTTTTATTCTGTTTAACTCTATTATATAAATATTTACTGCAATTACATTGTGTTTAGTCTGATTATTTCACTTGCTGTTTCTATTGAAGAAAAGGTCAAAGTAATATATAATATATTTATATTATAAAAGAAGAGAGGGAAAAAATATGTATCAAAATCGTATTGAACTGACTCCTAAAGATATATTAGATAAAGAGTTTAAAATAGACACTCATGGTTATCGTCTAAAAGAAGTAGATGAATTTTTAGATGTAATTATGGGAGATTATGAAGAGTTTATTACTATTATCAAAGAATCTGATAAAGAAAAAGAGGACTTGCAAGAACAAATTATTATTTTAAAGCAAGATATTAGAAATTTAGAAACCAACATTGAAATATCGAGAAGTGAAGCTGGAGAAAAGAAAGAAATAACTAATGTGGATATTATGAAAAGACTTTCTCAGCTCGAAAAAATAGTTTACGGAAAAGAAGATTAATTAACTTAGACAAACGCTGCATTCTTGTAATGTAGAGGAAAGTCCATGCTCACACTGTCTGTGATGGCAGTAGTGTTTGTGCTAGAGGAAACAATAACTCTAGGTAGGGAAACCTAACGACGAATAGATTACCTAAGTGTAAATATGGTAATTTATCATAAAGTGCCACAGTGACGATAATTCTGGGAAACCGGGATGTGAAACGCGGTAAACTCCACAAGTGAGAAACCCAAATTTTGGTAGGGGAGCTTTGCAAGGGGAAACGAACCTAAGCAGAGGCTGGAAACAGCAGATAAATGTTTGTCACCTATTAGGTACAGAACATGGCTTATTAAGTTATTTATTTTTTAAGAGGTATATATGAAGGAACTGGGAGAGTATTTAAAAGAGACGAGAATGTTAAACGGTGTCGGATTAGAAGAAGCAGCTAATGACTTAAAATTAGAAGTTAGCGACCTAGATAATATCGAGGCTGGAAACACAAGGGCTTTTAACGATATACTCAGTCTCAAAGACACAATTAAAATTTATTCTAAATATCTGGGGCTAGATCCCGATAAGATTATAGATGAGTACAACGATTTTATATTTGAGCACACATCGAAGATATCGCTCGATGATATAGTAGCAGCGACTAAGAAAAGTAAAGAAGCAGGTAAGGTGGCATCGCCATATACTAGACCGATAAGAAGAAAGATATGTTTCGATAACTTTTGCTTTAATCCTAGTATTAAGTTAAAGCCATATCTGATAGGTGTTCTAATAATTGGAGCAATCCTTACAATAATTATCTTATACCTTATTAAAATAGGAGATAGTCGTCAAATAATCAATACAGAATTAATGAAAAGTAGGAGTGAAATATATGAATTTACCAAATAAATTATCCGTTTCTAGAATCGTGATGAGTATTATGATAATAGCCTTGTTGTTATTTCCTTGGTACGAGATTGGTATTGTCTTTCCAAAGTATGATGTCGCAGGTATCATCCTAGATCTGAAATTTTTAATAGCTGGCGTTTTATTTGTCGCAGCTAGCATCACCGATTTTGTCGATGGTCATATAGCTCGAAAAAGAGGACTAATCACTAACACTGGCAAGATGCTCGATGCTATTGCTGATAAAGTGCTAGTTAACTCAGTTTTGATAATCTTAGCATACTATGGAAAGATAAATGCTATTATACCGGTAGTAATCGTCTTTAGAGATATAGTTGTCAATGCCATCAAAATGGAAGCAGCTAGTAAAGGTAAAGTAGTTGCCGCAATCGGAGCTGGTAAAATTAAAACAGCTGCCCTTATGGTTGGTACGACCTTAGTATTTATTAACAACTGGCCATTTGAATATATAGGATTAAGAATAGATATATTCTTACTGTACTTTGCAACCTTGATGTCGCTAATATCGATGTTCCAATATTACAGTATAAATAAAAACCTAATATTCGACCCAAAAGATAAATAAAAAAGAAGAATTGCCTAAGGCAATTTTCTTTTTTAAACCTACTTTACAGTCAAAAATACAATTTCAAACAATTGTTCGAAAAACTATTGCAAAAGTATTTTAGATATTGTATTATTACTATGTAAGCAAAAGGAGAAAATTATGACAAAATCAGACAAAGAAAAAACATTAGATCAGGTTCTTGCCGATATAGAAAAACAATTTGGTAAGGGATCGATTATGAAACTTGGAGAAAACGACCATATGGACATAGATGTATGTTCAAGCGGTTCGTTATCACTTGATATAGCTCTTGGGGTAGGAGGTTATCCAAAGGGTAGAATTATCGAAATATATGGTCCTGAATCATCTGGAAAAACAACCTTTGCTCTTCAGGCAATAGCAGCAGCTCAAAGAGCAGGAGGAAGGGCAGCGTTTATCGATGCAGAACACGCTCTAGATCCGGCATATGCTAAGAACTTGGGGGTTAATATCAATGAACTGCTTTTATCGCAACCTGATACGGGAGAACAGGCTTTAGAAATATGCGATGCCCTTGTAAAAAGCGAAGCAGTTTCAATCGTTGTTATCGATTCAGTTGCCGCTCTTGTTCCTCAAGCAGAAATTGATGGTGAGATGGGAGATTCGCACATTGGTCTTCAAGCAAGACTTATGAGCCAGGCCTTAAGAAAATTATCTGGGTCGATTAGTAAAACTAAAACGACAGCAATTTTTATTAATCAATTAAGAGAAAAGGTTGGTGTTATGTTTGGAAATCCAGAGACGACACCGGGTGGAAGAGCCCTTAAGTTTTATTCGACTATTCGTCTTGATGTTCGTCGCAATGAAGCAATCAAAGCAGGTGACGCCTTAATTGGTAATAAAACGACTGTCAAAGTTGTTAAAAACAAAGTAGCGCCACCATTTAAGGCAGCAATCGTAGATATTATGTATGGTGAAGGAGTTTCACGCGAAAGTGAACTTATCGATCTTGGAGCAAGTGCTAACATTATCGAAAAAAGTGGTGCTTGGTTTGCCTACGAAGGTGAAAAACTTGGGCAAGGTAAGGAAAATGCAAAATTGGTACTTAAAGAAAATCCTGAATTAGCTAATAAAATAGAAAAACAAATTAGAGAATTCTATAATATAGAGATAAAAGAAAAGAGTAAGTAACTCTTTTTCACTTGATTACTAGATATATAAATAATTCTAGAAAAAAGTCTATATTAAAACTTTAGATTCATATGTCGATGGCTTATCAAAAATGATAGCCAACGGTGATGTTCCGTCGATGTCTGATGAAGTACAGCATATTATGTACCTTTTAACTGTATAGAAATAGATAAAGGTGGAAAAAGTCCAAACGGTGATTGGGATTTTGCTTATGTCATTGTAACTAGCATAAGTACGCAAAGAAAGTATTTTATTTATAGTAAAGATGTTAAAAAAACAAGCTGTCGAAGGTATAGAAAACGGGAAGATAAAGTTATCAGATATAGTTAGCACCAATAACTCTGTTGATGATTTAATCGCAGTCGATGGAAAAAAGAACATTTCTGTGATTCCTGATACCTGCAGTTATGGTGATAGTATAATTAAAGATGCAACAAATATATTAATTGATAAGTGTTTTACGATGTATCCGGCAAAAGATGCTCCACATGGAAAGTTGAAGTCATGGAATGTAACCACGATGGATGATAATGATCCGTGTTATATGAAAGATTTAATTATTCCAGCCGAAATAGATGGCTTGTTAATGACTGAAATTCAAACAGAAACTTTTGCCAACAAAGGTTTAACATCAGTTGTCATACCGGAGGCGGTAACTGTGTTAAACGATAGTACTTTTATGAATAACAAATTAAAACATGTAAAAATTCCATCTGGTGTAACTACTATTGAAAATAGATTATTTAGAAACAATGAACTTGAAACAGTCGAGTGGTCTAACAAAATAAAATATATATCAGCATTTGCGTTTGAAAACAATAAATTAAAAAAAGTTGATATTCCACCGATTGTTAATTACATAGGTTTGAGAGCCTTTGCTAATAATAATATCGAAGAACTTTATCTTCCAACTGCTTTGCCACTAGAGATAAGTGGACTAGCTTTTTCAAATAATAATAGTACAATAAATAATTTAGTTATACCTTCAAATGTTAGTTTGATACATGAAACAGCATTTAAAACTAGTAATATTTCATCACTAGTTATATCAGAGGGTATTACAGAAATTGATAAAGTTGCCTTTGCAGAAAGTGGTATAAACTCGCTTAGCTTACCATATTCACTAAAAATAATTAGAGAACAAGCATTTACTAGTAATAATATTACGAATGTAAACATACCTTATGGTGTTACAACAATTGAAGAGCAAGCTTTTGCAGGAAATTTTTATATAAATGCAAGAATACCTAGCACTGTCAATGAAATATCTTGGGGAGCTTTTATGCATGCTAATTCAATTGAATTGCTTGGTCGTTCGACAACTAATGGAATGATCTTAGTAGAACCTTGGCCTAGTGATGTTTACCTAACATTTAGTCCATAATTAGTCACATAAGACGATTAACTGTAATCGTTTTTTTGTCTTTTCCTTGACTAAAAGAACAAAGAAATTTACAATAGGTATAGATGTTTATATTTTGAATAAAGATTATACATAGATATGGAGGAAATATGGAAATATTAATCTCCATTTTGCTTATAGGATTTGGATTTTCAAGCGGAGTGGTCGTTGATCACGTAATTAAAAAAAGAACCTTTAAAACAGCCGATAAAAAAGTTCAGGAGATGATGGAACAGGCTAAAAAAGAAGTCGAAAAAGCGAAGAGAGAAGCTGCATTTGAAGCTAAGGAAGAGTCTCATCGTTTAAAAATGGAATTGGATAAGGAAATAAAAGATAGAAAAGCGGAGATTAAGAGCTCTGAAGACCGTCTTTTACAACGTGAAAACAATATCGACAAGAGAGATGAACTCTTTCAAAAAAGGGAGCAATCGCTCAATGATAAAGAGAAAAATTTAATTGAAAAACAAGCTGAAATTCAAAAAGTACAAGTCAAAGTGGAAGAAATTAAACAAGAGCAACTAGAGGCATTAACTAAGATATCAGGTTTATCTAAAGATAAAGCTAAAGATATGGTCATGAAGCGTGTCGAAGAAGACATGAACAAAGAAATTGCACTATATATAAAAGACAGAGAAGATACTGCTAAATTAGAAGCAGATAAAGTAGTCAAAGATATTTTGGTAGAAAGCATGCAGCGTTATGCAGCAGATGTTGCTAACGAACAGACGGTAACGGTCGTCAATCTACCTAATGATGAAATGAAAGGACGCATTATCGGACGTGAAGGAAGAAATATTCGCACGATCGAAGCGATTACAGGAGTCGATTTAATTATCGATGATACTCCAGAAGCAGTAGTCCTATCATCATTTGACCCATTAAGAAGAGAAATAGCTAGAGTGACACTAGAGACACTAATCAAGGATGGAAGAATTCATCCAACGAGAGTCGAAGAACTCTACGACAAAGTTTGCAAAGATATTAACTTGCAAATAACAGAACATGGTAACAACGCTCTATTCGAGCTCGGTATTACGAAGATGGATCCATTCCTAATTAACTTGATAGGAAAGCTTTATTTTAGAACAAGTTATGGGCAAAACGCTCTTCGTCATTCGATCGAAGTAGCACATCTAGCAGGACTTATCGCCGGAGAAATCGGTGAAAATGTAGCTCTTGCTAAGCGAGCTGGGATACTTCATGATATCGGTAAATCAGTCGACCATGAAGTCGATGGAAGTCATATCGATATCGGAGTCGATCTTGCCAAAAAGTACGGAGAACATGATGTTGTAATAAACAGTATTTCATCGCATCATGGTGATGAAAAAGCGACATCAGTCATCTCGGCCCTTGTGGCTATTGCCGATGCCCTTTCAGCATCGCGCCCAGGAGCACGTAATGACTCATTAGAAAACTATCTAAAACGTCTAGAAAAACTCGAAGAGATTGCTAATAAAATCGAAGGAGTTGAAAAGACCTTTGCTGTTCAAGCTGGAAGAGAACTTAGAGTCATGGTTAAACCTGAAAAAATTGATGATGTAGCGGCCCACAAAATAGCACGTGACATCAAAACAAAAATCGAGGAAACTATGCAGTATCCTGGAACTATTAAAGTTACCGTTATTAGAGAAACAAGAGTTCAAGAAGAAGCTAAATAGTGTAAAGTCTTATCTTTAAAAGATAAGACTTTTTCTTATATATGTTAAAATTAAGGTGGTGATATATATGAATTTGAGAAATGTTTCAACTAAAATTAAAGATGTACTATCAAAATTTAGCTTAGTTAAAACAGATACTAAAGTAAAAGATAAAGATAAAAATAGTACAAATCTTTTGCCGGAGTTTATATATGGATATGTTCCAGCAAACGATAAAATAGATTCTCTTATTAAGAATCCTAATTATCGCCGAGAACATGATTATGAAAACGATGGTTTGCTATATGATTCGACTGCATTTTATAAACAAAAAAAAGAGACTAGTTTAAAACGCTAGTCTTTTTTTATATCTAAAATCACTGGTAATATAATAGGTCTTCTTCCTGTTAAATTGGAAACAAACGGTAATAGATCATTGATAATTTGATTTTTAATATCGTTAAAACTGCCGGTATTTTCTTTTAATTTATTATTTATCGAATTAGCTGCAACAGATTCAATCTGTTTTATCAACTCTTCGTTTTCATTTATTAAAATAAATCCTCTAGTAGTTATATTAGGTTTAATTAACAATTTTTTATTTTTCATATCGATATTTGCAATTACTACTAATATTCCATCATTAGACATTATCTTTCTGTCTCTTAACACAGCTCCGTTTACTTCTTCAAGTTTATTTCCTTCGATAAATACATCTCCAGATGGCACAGGCATTCCTTTTTCAATTATATGATTCTTAAGAATTAATGTGTCTCCATTTTCTAAGATAAAAGTATTTTCTTTGGGTATTCCACAAGCAATACCTAAGTTAGCATGTTTTTTCAGCATACGATAGTCGCCGTGAAACGGAAGCAAATATTTTGGTATCAATAGTCTAATCATTAGTTTTAACTCTTCACTATTAGCATGTCCAGAAGTGTGGATGTCTGTTAGTGATTTACTAGTTAGAACCTGTACTCCTTGTAAATATAATTTATTGATAATTCTACCTATCGCTAAGGCATTACCAGGAATAGCTGAGCTAGAAAAGATGACGATATCATCAGTTCTTAACTTTATCTGTCTGTGAGTTCCATTAGCAATTCTCGATAGAGCAGCAAGTGGCTCTCCTTGCGAACCTGTACACAGTATAGCTACTTCACTTGGCTTATACTTATTGACTTCCTCTGGGGAAATAAGTATATCTTCATGTGAAATATATTTACCTTTTAGTGAGATCTTTAAATTATTTTCCATGCTTCGACCAAATACACATATTTTGCGGTTGTGATTGTAACAAGTATCTACTATGTGTTTAAGTCTATATATATTTGAAGCAAATGTAGCTATGATAATTCTACTGTTTCTATTTTGTGTAAAAATCTCATTAAGCGCATTATCGACTTCGGCCTCACTAGTTGAAACCCCCTCGCTCATTGCGTTGGTTGAGTCACTAATAAGTAAGTCAACGCCCTCTTTACCTATTTCAGCCATCTTGTGTAAATCGGCCATAGGTCCAATTGGTGTTAAATCAAATTTAAAGTCTCCGGTTGTAACTACTCTTCCATCAGGTGTATCGACAGCGATACCGTGTGAATCAGGAATAGAGTGTGTTGTTCTAAAGAACTTTAAACTTATATTTTTATAATTCATGATAGTATTTTCATCGTAGACAAAAAGATTGTCATAACGAATATTTCTATCTTGAAGTTTCATTGCAATCAATTCTTTAGCTTGATTTGGTGCATATATAGCCGGTATATTTACGGACTGGATTAAAAACGGAATTCCTCCTATATGATCCTCGTGTCCATGAGTTATAAAAAGTGCTTTGATTTTACTTTCATTTTCTTTTAAAAAAGTATAATCAGGAAGTATATAATCAATCCCTAAAAGATCATCTTCAGGGAATCTTGTACCCGCATCAATAATAACTAGTTCGTCCCCATGCATTACACAATACATGTTACGTCCGACTTCGCCCAAACCACCTAAAATGATTACTTTCGTTTCATTTGGTTTGTTATTCATAAATCTCCTTTCTTTTTATTACAAAAAACCACTAGTTAATTATACAATATTTATTAAATAAAGTCTAGCTTTTAAAAGAGCCTACGGAAGTGTAGGCTCTTTTTTATCATCAGGTGGTGTTATCTCTTCGTTTTCTTCTTCCTTTGTTTCTTCTTTAATGTTTTTTGATATGCGAAGAGTTATCGTTTTATCTTCGATCAAATCAACTCTTTTCCTAACAGGGTGACTTTGAGAAAGTATAACCCCGCTTATAGTTACCTCAGTTTCGACCTCTTCCCATATTATTTCGAGATTGTTATCACCTGCCCAAGTTTCAGCTTGTGCTTTAGTCATCTTTGTAAAGTCTGGAAGAAGGGTATACCTATTAGCCGAAGCATAAGGTCCTTTACCAATTATTTTAACTTCGTATTTTTCTCCATTTGTGTATGAGAATGATTTAATCATAGATGTTTTTCTAAGTCCTAAATTAGCCTTCATTTCGTTTGAGACATCTTTGATACTGCTTGAGTTTAAAACAAATTCATAAAGTTCTAATTTACTGCGTTCATCATAAATAATCTGTGATGAACCAGCTAGCTCCAAGCGTTGAAAGCTTAAGACGGAACTGTGTTCTTTAGTTTTAATTGATATATCTTTTAAGACATCGTAGAATGATAATATTGTCTTGGTATCCATGTTAGTATCGATATTCTTACTTAATGAATCAAATATTTTAGTTGCTTGATCGATATTTTTAATGTTGCGCGCCTGGTTAATAATAGCGTTTATTACTAGTTGCTGATTAGCTCCTCTTACAAAGTCACTTCTTATTCCTTGCGTATATTTTTTATCGCGGCAAATACCGACATTGTTTTTACGATTTCTTGAAAGAGCTAGCGCTTGTTCGCCATTAAGATGTTGTGGACCACTTTCGATGTAGACAGTATATTTTCCAAATCTTCGTCTTGAATCTTGTTCGCACATAGCATAAGGCACATCGATATCTATTCCTTTGACGGCATCGACCAAGCTGACTAAACCAGCAAAATTAATCTTCATGTAATAATCTATTTTAATTCCTGTAAAAGCAGAGACGGTATTTACGACGCATCTAGTCCCATATCCTGCAGCATGGGTAATTTTATTGTCGATTCTTCCCGGGAAGCAAGCAATAGGCACATAGCTATCACGAGGAATACTTAAAATAGTAGCTTTTAAAGTTTTAGGATTAAAAGTAAGAAGTAGGATAGAATCCCCATTAAAGGAATCAGCATTCTTTAACCCCTCGGTTGCCGAATCTACTCCTAAAAGTAGAATAGAGAAGGGTTCCGTTATCTTTTTTGAAGTACTTAATAGTTCTGATTCTTTTTTACTAACAGTCTTTGTCTTAGTTATAATAATCTTTGTTTCTTCATGAAGTGTTTCATAGCCCTCGGCCTGTCCATAGATATCTCTATAGTTAGTAGGAAGAAAGATATAATTTACTTTTTTATCTCTTAAAGCTTTAATCATTTCAGTATATAAAGTATATGAGACTATTTTATTGTTTTTCTCTAATTTATATTCATTTAATATTTCTTTTGGTAAGCGATATGCCTGAAGATCATCTTTCATATCGATAATACCAATAGTACTATCTTTGATTTCTTCGGCTTTAGTTATTTTATTTTCTTTGAGTGTAACTAAACTAGTTGATTTAGATATATCTTTATTTAAATCATTTAATTTAGCATAAATATTACTTATATTATATGCTATAAATAAGCATATCAAAGCATAAGCAAGTATCACTATCCTTTTAAATATTCTAAAGGGTAGCTTTAATCTTCGTCTTCGTCTTTTTATACAACTATAAACTAAATAGATATCCAAAATAATGATCAAAGCAATTACAATATACCTAACAATATCTTCGATTCCACCTAAAAGGAGAAAACTGTAGATTAGATATATGCTTGCAATCAAAGCTATAAAGACAAATATAAAGTCTAATTTAAATTTCTTTTTTCTTCTTGCCATAAATCCTCCAAAGAAAAAGAACTTAATTCTTTCTTCTTTTAGATCTCTTTTTGAATTCAACTTCTATGTTATCACTTTTGTCTTCATTCTCATAGTTCTTAGCTGAATTAGTTTTCTTGTTACGTAAAACATTTATAAGTAAAATAAGATATGTTAAGCCCAAAGCAATCGCAAGTACGGTAACCACGCGATTATCATTTTTACTTGGTTTTACGTTAATGGCTTGTTCTTCAGCTTCTATTTGAGCCGATTCCTCACTTTGTTCAAAACGATATAATTTTTCTTTAGCTGTTTTTAAATTGGTAGCATAAAAGTAAAAGTAATCACCCTTTTTATAAACGCTATAATTTATTTCGTCTATTTTAATACTTGCTTTACGATAATCTTTGACAGCTTTCTTTTCATTGATTAGCAGTTCAGTTAATTTAGTCTTAATCATTTTAAAAGGGCTATATTTACCATCTTTATAAATAAATAAACTTACTTGATTATCTGAATTTCTAAGGGCCACTATCGTCATATCTAATTTTTCATTAACTAGTGCTGGAACTTCTTCTTCTCCAATTTTAATCTCAGTATTTACGAAATCTTCGTTAGGTTTGACAATCTGTTCGCTTTTTCTTACGACCGTGTATTCAAGCTTTTCGACGGTGACTCTAATGGGATTTGGTTCAGCGACATTAGCAACAATTGAGTAGGTTCTACTGGCACCATTTTCTGCGGTTACGATAATGTTGATGGTGTTATCGCCCTCGTTAAGTGAAATTTTACCAGCTCCGCTTATACCGCTTCGTAGATCTTCTTTAACAGCATTAATATTGATAAAGGCTGTTTTTTCAGGAAGGTTTATTGCATATTTGTATGTATTGCGATTAAATTTAGGTGAAAGAGTTATGCCTTCGATAACGAGATCTTTTAGATAGTTGTTAGAGCTCAAGTCTCTTGGCGCAACGATATTTACGCTAGCTGATACCGCTTTAGAACCCGGACAAAGAGTTTCTTCGGCATCGAAAGCAAGGATACTGTTTACTTTAAAGTTAAAGTTAGCTTGTCCGATTGCTTTGGTTTTAAAACGATAAACATACGTTTTAGATGTAATAGGGCTCATAATAAATGCCGAGGCTAGGTTGGTGTCTCCGCTTATAAATTGCAACTTATTTTGATCATAAGTAAAACTTGCATCCCAATTAGCAAAGCGTGTTGCTGAGCTAAAGCTTACCGTAAAGTTAACATATCCGCCATTTGTTAGTGATGTAACCGAGGGTCTTGCTGCAAGGTTATAATTTCCGACACAGGCATTTGCACTTATCGGAAACAAGAAAATGCTAAGCATCGATAAGAGTGTGAATTTAAAATAATTTTTCATAATCCTCCTAATTCTGGGTTATGTTAGATAGTCCAAGTATTTGTTTTTGCATTCTGAGCAAGTCGATCATATCAAGCTTACCGTCACGATTAGCATCGGCGGCAGCTAGATAATGACTAGTCAAACTAGTGACCTTAGTAAGATGTTTTTGAAGCCTTAAGAGGTCGACCATATTGATTTGTCCATCACCATTAGTATCTCCAAAGATGATTACTGAGTAAGTAATTTTTTCGCTACCATTGTCAATAATAATAGAGTCTCCTGTGGCAAGGATAGATATTTTGTTTCGGCTAACAATTTGAATAGTAGCAACAGGATTTTGTGCTTTTAACTTTTGTTCAACAGAACCGATACTTGTTCCAAATAAGAAACCATTAACGCTAGTGTTTTTAATTTTATAGCCAGCTTTAGTGACTGTTTCACTTGCACTGATGACAGGTACAGTTGGGTCACTTGGTGTTGGATCGCTTGGTGTTACCGGTTCTTCAGGAAGCTCTGGTTCAGGCGCTATTACTTGTGGAAGACGTTTGATTGTAATCGTATAAGTTCTAACTGTTCCATTTTGCGCTTTAACATTTACAGTAATATTGGTACTATCACCATTTATTGCAAACGTTCCTGTTCCACTGACTGAAGCTAAACTTGTAACTGGACTTCCTAACACTCTGACCGAAGTTGTATTATAAGGCACTTCGACGGTGTAGTTAGTTTTAGCTCCATCAAAAGCAGGAACGGTCTGACCATCGACAGTTAGGGCATTTAAGTAATTATTAGGATTACCTGGGTGAGGTAAGCTACTCTTAGCTGTTAAATCACTAAAGACAGGTATTTCGAACACTTTTTCAGCTTCAAGAAGACCTGGAACATAATATGAGTCATATGTATTACTTGCCGGTACAATCTGGGCAGAAATATTTTGCATGTACTGTTTCCAGAAGTTATTTAAATCCCATTTTTGAGTATAGGGTGTTTTTGTGCCGTAGTTATTTAGTATCCACTGCGCACCACCGACGAGGGCTGCTTTAGGTGAATTCCAGTTCTTTTGTCTAGCATATTCAAGACCTCTATATACAGCGCAATCACCGGAGGTAGCTCCGATATTAAAGAAATTGTAAAAACCACTATAGTTTACTCCGCCACAGGCAGCAGGAGCAACAGCTGATCCGTTAATAGCGACACCACCAGAACCTAGTTCTTGCCTTGAAAGAACAGCCAAAAATAGTGGAGAGATACCGCTAGCGGTTGCTGCTTCCATATAATTTGTTGCATAATTAAACATCGTCGTACCTGAAAGAATGGTTTGCACTCCTTCAAGCTTATGAACATCAGGATAAAACTTAGTTCCCTCGAAGTAAAAGATATACCTTTGATCTAAAAAGTTAAGGGGATTCATATAATATGCAATAGTTCCAGAATTAGCATTATAAAAACCACCGGCATCTTTTTGAAAAAACTGATTGGTATACCAGTTATAACTTGTTTCTGAAGTTGAAAGATATCCATCATTAGAACCATTCTTATATATTAAGCTTCGGCTAGCGTTAGGATCGTCTTCTTGTGAAACTGAATAGTTAAACGTATATGGAGCTTTGACCGCTTTAAAAATCCATGATGGATGCTGTTTATGAATAATTCTAAGTGGAGCTTTATATGCTTCTGGAAATCCCTCGGCATTTAAATATGCTTCAAATTGTTCATCGGTGTATTTAGACATAGCGTTACTAGTGATAAGTTCTTTATATGGGTTTAATGCAAGTGGTAATTTACTTGCAGTTTTAACATAACTAGTACAAATAAAGCCATATACTACTTGATAATTAATTCTAATATAAGTTACATGAGCCCATTTATTACTTGGGCAAGAGCCATTCATCTTTTCATCGTTAACATATTTGTTGATATAGAACGCTGGATCATTATGACTAGTATATAAGGTATAAGATGTTCTATAACTTGTGCTTGGCCCGTAGTATATTGTTCCTTTTACATTTACTTCGCCGTATGGTCCAGGACTGACAGTTGGAGTAGGATCTGGTGTTGGGGTTGGGCTTGGGACAACGGTATCGTAGACCACATAGTATTCACATACATATCCCACGTGTCCGCCATATGAAGTTTTCCCCCATTTTCCGCCTGAACAGTTTGTAGCATCACCAGCAACAACCGTTGTTATATCGATTTTTGTTCCGATTGGAATAGTATTATATACAGCACTTGTTGCCGAAGCAGATACTCTTAAATTTAAATTAGCTTTAGTTTTTGCACTAGCGGCATCAACCGAGGCATTGCCGACAAAAAAACTGACAACAAAGATAATTGCCATTGCAACTTGGCTTATCGATTTGTTAATTTTCATAATACCTCCTTATTATCATTTGTAATATAAGTATAAGACTTTTTATTCAAAATTACCACTTTGCAAGAAAAAAACCCATACTTTTACACAACTTTACTGCCTTGCAAGTTAATATTAATTAATATATAATGCAATTAGGTGATACGTTTGAAAAAAATAATATTTATCGCATCTACTGGTGGACATTTAGCTGAACTTTTACAGCTATCGCCACTTTTTAAAAAATGTGATTACAGAATAGTTACTGAAAATATAGAGTACAGTCACTTTACTTTGGATCGTTATCCAGGAAAAGTCGATTTACTTGTATATGGAACCAAAAAGAATATGCTGACATATCCGTTTAAGTTTATATATAACAGTATTAAAAGTTTTAAAATATTTTTAAAATTCAAACCTGATTATATTATTACAACCGGAGCTCATACCTGTGTTCCTATGTGTTATATTGCTAAGTTATTTAGAAAAAAGGTAATATATATAGAGACGATGGCTAATCTTAGCTCTAAGACAGTTACGGGAAAGCTTATTTATCCTATTGCTGATTTATTTATTGTCCAGTGGGAGAGCATGTTAAAGATGTATCCGAAAGCAAAATATGGGGGGTGGGTATATTGATTTTTGTCAGTTTGGGAACCCAAGATAAACCGTTTGAGAGATTACTTAAAGCTATTGAAAAAGGTATAGATGAAGGATTAATAAAAGAAAAAGTCGTCGTTCAGGCCGGCTTTACCAAATATGAAACAGACAAGATGGAAATACATCAGGTGCTGGACAAAGACAAGCTTGAAGAACTTATGAAAACTTGCGATATACTGATTGCTCATGGTGGCATTGGGACCATTTTAAATGGTCTTAAAGAAGGAAAGCCTGTCATCGCTGCATCGCGCCTAGCCAAATATGGAGAACACGTAAATGATCATCAAGCACAAATAGTCGGAGAGTTTGCAGATGCTGGTTATATAATAGAATTAAAAGACTTTGATGAATTAGGGCAAATAATTAAAAATATTAAAAAATACAAAGTCAAAAAATTTAAATCTGATAATAGTAAGATGCTCACAATCTTGACAGAGTTTATGGAATTATAAGTGTCAACAAATGTACAATTCCTCTCGATGACTTGCGTAGCACCTGAAAAATGATCTATGCTAAACTCAAGGGAGCGTGAATAAATGATATATCCATCTATTGATAAACTTTTAAACATCGTCGATTCTAAATATCGTCTAGTGCACATTACGGCTCGAAGAAGTAAAGAGATGAAAGAAAGAAATCATTATCAAATGCCTATTTCTAAGTATAAATCTAAAAAGAATATCGGTAGAGCACTCGAAGAGATATCCGAAGGATTGATAACCGTAATTAAGAAAGAACAATAGTTCTTTTTTTTGAGATTTTAAATATAGATGTATAATTATATATAGAGGTTATTATGAATATAGAATCATATAAGAAAGTTAAAAATTCATTTTATGAAATTAGTCTTGAAGGAGGAGAAAAGCTTCTCCTGCACGAAGATCTTATTTTAAAGCATGAGTTATTAATAAAAAAAAGAATAGATAAAGCCGATAAAAAACTTATCCTGGAAGAAAATTATATCTATACAGCTAAAGATGAAGCGTTAAAAATTCTGGCAAGAAAAAGTGTCTCTTCTTTTGAGATGATAAAACATCTGGAAAAAAAAGAATTTCCCGGGGAAACTATTGAACAAGTTATAAGGGCTTTGACAAAAGAGAAATATTTAGATGATGAAAGATATGTTAATTCGTACATAAATGATAAAACATTATTAAGTAGTGATGGACCATATAAAATAAGAAAAGCTCTTCAAGAAAAAGAAATAGATGATAGATTGGTCGAAGCAAAACTGTCGCAGTATAGTGATAAATTTTGGGAAGAGAGAATAATTAAACTTCAAAGCAAATACTTGAAAGGGCAGAGAAACAAGAGTTCTTATGCTGCTAAAAACAAACTTTATCAGTACCTATCAAATCTTGGTTATGATAAACGCATGCTTCTAAATACTATCGACATGAGTGACTTTTCTGAAGAAGATGCCAAGCTAAAAGAGTATGGTAAGATAAAGAAGAAATTATCTTCTAAGTATGAAGGAGATGAACTCGAGCGCCGAATAAGACAAAAACTACATGAAAAAGGATTCATATAAAAACGAGAATATATCTCGTTTTTCTATCGTACACAACTTCCTATCCATGCTGATTTTTTTGTTCCTCCGAAAGATATATTATCGAGTGTAAGATTATCATTTCCACAAAAACAATAATCTTCTAATGTTGCTCCCGCATTTTCAATAACTATAGATTTTAAGTTATTGTTTGAAAAGGCAGTCTCTATTACAGAGTTAACAGACGCAGGTAAAACAATCGAAGTTAAGTTATTATTATCAAAAGCAAACTCACCGATAGTCGTTAAAGTAGGAGGTAGAGCAACTGCGTTTAACCCCGCGTCACCAAAAGCAGCATATCCAATGGTTCTTATTGTTATGCCATTTATTGTATTCGGTATTGTTATGTTTTTGCTCGAACATAATGCATTATTATAATAAAAGTCATCTATTTGGCCATCGGCAGAAACATCAAAACATTCATCAGCTAGTGTTGAAGAGTCAGAATTCACAAGCATTTGATTAAAGTTACATGTATCAGGAACGACGGCGGTGGAACCTTTACCATCGATCGTTATGAGATCTTCTTTTTTTATATTCGTTTGCTTAATATCGCTAGTTTTAAGTTTAAAAACTTCGATCCCTTCGACTCCGAAGCCCTTAATATCTTTAGCATAAGCATAGTATTTTAGATTTCGATTTTCAACCGATATTAAAATATAAGCAAAATCCCAGTCACCATTAGGACTTTTTAACCCTCCTTTTTCAAGGTTGATACAGCTGTGTGGTACATAATAAACGGTATTTTCATCGGTAAATCCTCCGATATCTCCATTAGCTACCATTTTTGCAAAACCATCAGCGTAAGAATCAAGTGTTTGTATATAAGTTTTCTTTCTTGACTGATCTATGTATTTTGTAACGCTAGGTATAGCAATAGCCATAAGTAGAGCTAAAATGATAATAACAGCCAATAATTCAATTAAGGTAAAACCTTTCTTTTTAGATATTTTTTCTTTTTCATCATATATTCTCCTTATAATTGTATTATATAACATACGATAATAAAAAAAGCAGTTGCCTGCTTTTAATTTTTTATTTTTGATACATATGTTTTATATTGTTTATTAAGTACTGTATCATTTATTTTTATTCCGTATTTATCTCTAAGACTGATAAGTGCTTTTGCTTGAAGATCTTTATCTTCTTCTTTCTTTTCATCAGCAAGCTTAGCTCTGATGTCATTTCTAAGTACCGTTAATTTTTCTTTAGCTTTTTCACCAGTTTTAAGAATAATATGATATCCAAACTCTGTTTCGATTGGTGATTCTGTATACTTATTTGTTTCGAGTGCAATAACCGCATCTTCGAATGGTTTAGTCATCTTACCTTGTCCGAACCATCCTAGATCTCCACCATTAGAAGCAGAACTATCTTTAGAATGTTTTTTAGCAAGATCCGCGAATTTAGTTCCTTCATTTAACTCTTTAATGATTTCTTCGGCTTTTTTCTTAGCAGCTTCCTTCGATTTAGCTTTTTCTTCGTCGCTAGCATTTTCTGCATAATCTGCCTGAATTAAGATGTGACTAGCTTTCATATCACCGATTGTTTTTTCATCGTAATACTTCTGAATTTCTTTATCGGTAATAATTGATTTAGCATACTCCTTGGTAGCCTCTTCTTTTTTATAAGCAAGCTCGTAGTATTTTCTAAGCTCTGCTTCATCTTTGAAGCCATAGCTTTGATTGATAAACTCGACGAACGATGAATACTGCTCTTTCACGTAAGACTCGTAGTAATAGTTCATCTGTTCAATTTGAGAATTAACATAAGTTTTTTCTGTCGTTTTGTCCTTGTAAATATCACCAAGCAATTTTTCATCGATCATATCGAGCATGACATTAAGGGCATACTTCTCTTTCATTTTGGCAAAAAGAGCCTCAGCCGTAATCGTTTCTTTCTCTGTTTTTGCAATTACTTCTTTTCCGTCTTTTAGCTCTACTTTAGTACAAGCGGTAAGCGCTAAGACAGAAATTAATAAAAAAGTTAATAGTTTAAATTTGTTTTTCATAATACAACTCCTAATCAATAAATATGATATCAAATAAATGAATAATTGACAATCAATTAATCTTTTAAATTCTCAAAAACTTCCTCGATAGCTCTCTTTCGAATATTTTTGCCATCAAACTTCAGCTGATCATCTTCATAACGAGGAATAAGATGCATATGATAATGCTTTATATCTTGCCCATAAGCATTGTTTTGGACAATAGTGATTCCCTGACAAGATAATTTATCTTTTAAAATCGTAATCATATCTTTAGCAACTTTATTAACTTCGTGAAGCGTTTCTAAATCAATATCAAATAAATTATCAAAATGCTTTTTGGGTACTACCATTAAATGTCCTTCGCTGATGGGATTTATATCTAAAAATACTTTGACATTATTGTTTTCATATACTGTATAGCTAGGAATATCACCATCTATAATTTTACAAAAAATGCAATCCATAATTACCTCCATATAATTATATTAACATTTTTTAAATGTATTTAAAATGATTAAATAAAATGGTATAATAGCTCGTAGTGGAGGAAGAATGCTTAAACTAGACAAAATCAATTATAAAATAGATAAAAAGCTTATCTTGGATGGCTTTTCGATAGATATAAAAAAGGGTGAAGTTCACGCTATTATGGGACCTAATGGAACAGGAAAGAGTAGTCTTTCTAAAATGATTATGGGACATCCTAAATATAGACCCGATAGTGGTTCTATCGTATTTAATAGTGAGAATATCACCAATTTATCTCCAGATAAAATAAGTAAGATGGGGATTTTTTTAGCCATGCAGCATCCTATCAGTATTGAAGGAGTAAGTAACAGTGAATTTTTAAGAACGGCTCTTAATTCGCGGCAAGATAAACCAATTGCTATATTTGAGTTCATTAAAAACATTGAAAAAGCATCGGGAGATTTAGGAATAGCTAGTGATATACTTCATCGTTTTATCAATGATGGTGCATCAGGTGGGGAACGAAAGAGAAATGAAGTGTTACAAATAAAGATGCTTAGACCAAGTATTATTATTTTAGATGAACTTGACAGTGGATTAGATGTCGATAGTTTAAAGATAGTTTGTGATAATCTAAATGAGTATAAAAAAGAAAATCCGGAAGCGTCACTATTGATAATTACGCATTACCCACGTATTCTAAATTATATTAAACCAGACTATGTTCATGTTCTAGATCGTGGAAAAATTAGAAAAACAGGTGGTTTTGAACTGGCAAACAGAATCGAAAAAGTGGGCTATAGTGACCTTGAGGATAATAATGAGTAAATATTATCTAAATAGTGATGATCAATTAGATGATTTGATGATAACTGAGGACAGTTATTTGAATTTAAATTTAAGTAATGAAGTTCTACTTAATATTACAGTTATGACCGGATGCGGATTAGAACTTGTAATTAACGGTAAAGATTATATTAAAAATATGAATATAATTTTATCTGAATCAGCTAAGTTAAAGCTTTATGAATTATCTCTAAATGGCGAAGGCAAAACCAAAATCAGCCTAGCCAAAGATTCCGAGCTAGATTATTATTCGAGTACGATTGTAAATAAAGATATCGTTATCGACTTGGATGTCGATCATTTAGAAAGTGACAACAAGGCACAAATTACTAACCACGCTGTCAATTTAAATGGTAGCAAAGTAAGTTTAAATATAAATGATAGAATAATGCCAAGGGTAAGTGGCGTAGTATCTACCCAAGATAGTAAAATTATCGATATGGCTAATGGTGAAAACAAAATAAGACCTAATCTTATTGTCGAAAATGACGAAGTTGTAGCAAATCATTCATCTTATGTCGGACGATTTAAAGAAGAAGAACTCTTTTACCTAAGTAGTAGAGGAATAAAAGAAGCTGAAGCTAAAAATTTACTAGTCTCGGGCTTTTTAATTAATAATATGAAATTAAATAATAAAGATATGTCTAACTTTAAACTCTTTATTATAGAAAATATGGAGGGAAATTATGAATAGAGAAGATTTTCCGTTTTTAAGAAGTGGCGTCATACACTTTGATAATGGTGCAACGACGCTAAAACCACAAGTTGTTATTGATAAGGTAAGTCAGTACTACAGTGACTATACTTCCAATGCCCATAGAGGAGATTATGATAATAGTATTAAAGTCGATAAGGAATACGAAAACGTTAGATCGCTTGTCAAAGATTATATAAATGCTGCTGATCTAAGTGAAGTGGTCTTTAATAAAGGAACAACCGAAGGCTTAAATCAAGTGGTCTTTGCCTTTATGAAAGATGTTTTAAAAGAAGGCGATGAGGTAATCTTAAGTAAAAGTGAGCATGCTTCAAATGTTTTGCCTTGGATAATTTTAGCTCAAGAAAAAAAGATCGTTATCCGCTATGCTGATTTAGATGATAATTATGAATTAACACTTGAAGCAATTAAAAAAGAAATAAACGCTAAAACGAAAGTTATATCAATTGCCCACGTTACTAACACCATTGGTGATATAAGGCCCATCGAAGAAATCGGAGCAATCTGTCAAGAAAAAGACATTTACTTTGTTGTCGATGCTGCCCAAAGTATAGGACATTTAAAGCTCGATGTGCAAGAAGCAAAGATATCGTTTCTTACGTTTTCTGCTCACAAGATCTTAGGCCCAACAGGAGTAGGGGTCTTATACGGTAAGAAAGAACTCTTAGAAATAATGAAACCGTTTGTCTATGGAGGAGGCATGAATGCTTACTTTGAAGCGGACGGAAGCTATGAACTTCGTGAAAGTCCTGTTAAATTTGAGGGAGGAACTCAAGATATTGCGGGCATCTTAGGACTGGGTTCCGCGATCGAATATATAAATAGCATTGGTCTTTCTAAAATACACGAATATGAACTTGAGCTAAAAAGATATGCAATTTCTAAATTGAAAGAACTAGCTAATATAAAAATATATAATGAAAAAAGTCAATCATCGACAATATTGTTTAATATTGATAAAGTTTTTTCACAAGATACAGCCTTATTTCTAAATGAGCACAAAATCAATGTGCGAAGTGGCAATCACTGTGCTAAGATCTTAAAAGATGAGATAAAAACAACTAATAGTTGTCGAATCAGTCTATATTTTTATAATACGAAAGTAGAGATTGATAAACTTATCGAAGTTTTAGAAAAACAAGAAGAAGTTTATGATAAAATAATAGGGTAAGGAGTCTAAAATGGATGAAAAAATAAAAAGGGATACGATACTTGATCATTATCAAAACCCAATTAATAAAGAAAAACCTAATGGAGACGGATATATTGTACAAAACAGCCGAAATGCTTCGTGTGTCGACAACCTAGATTTGTATTTAAAACTCGATGGTGACGAGATAGTAGATATAGCATTTACTGGTGAAGCTTGCGCGATATCGACTTCTGCAACCTCGATGATGATTAAAAAACTAATCGGTATGAAAAAAGAAGAGGCCATCGAAGTTATTACCGAATTTGAAAAGATGGTAAATGAAGAAGAATATAGGTCAGATGTTTTGACAGATTTGCTTGTTTATGATACAATACACAATCAACCGAGCCGTAAGAACTGCGCATTACTGCCATTTCGCGGCATAAGGGAAATGCTTAATAAATAAACGAGTAATAGGGAGGTTATTATGGATAGTTGGAAAGCAAAAGACTTAAAATTAGTCGCGGTTACAAAATATTATGATGATGCATGGAGATTTGAAAGATACATAGTGGCTTTGGAGGAAAGAGGAATGTATAAAAACATTAACCCCGAAGCACATGAATCAATTATTTCATTTGAATCGTATCGTAATCAAGATATGTCTATTTATGATGTCGACACGACAGCAACATTAATAAGCGAAACATTCTTTGAAAATTATGGAGATATAAAAAGAAAAATAAATATCGCCAATATTTTTAAAGAAAAGAATGGTAAAAAACCTGAGTTTATCAGTGTCGCTGGTATCAGTAGAGCTTTAGAAAACATCGTAAATCCAGGGCCTGTCTTCAGTGATGAAGATAGTGCTTGGCTTGGACTTGAAAAAGCTAAAGTAAAAATTAAAAAATAAACTAGGAGAGCAAATGGAAATAATAGGTATCGATAAAAATAAAATCAAAGTTATTTCACAAGCTAAAAAAGAAGAAGAGTGGGTACTAGACTACCGCCTTAAAAGCTTTGATGAATTTTTAAATTTACCTATGCCGCATTTCGGCCCTAGTTTTTCTGTGGATTTTGATAAAGTAATTTATTATAAAAATACAGGTATGGAACTTGAAAAAGATTGGGATAAGATCGATAAAGAAGTAAAAGATGAATTTGATAGTTTGGGTGTCATTGAAAGTGAAAGTCATATGGATGGAATTGGAGTCCAGTATGAAAGCGAAGTAATTTATCACAATATGATCGATGAATTAGTAAGTAAGAATGTTATTTTTACTTCGATCGAAGAAGCTATAAAAAAACATAGTGATATATTTAGAAAATATTTTGGAACGATAGTTAAAAGTGGTGAAAATAAATTCTCGGCTCTTAACTCTAGTGTTTTTAGTGGTGGGAGTTTCATTTATATACCTAAAAACACAAAACTAGACAGGCCGCTTCATAGTTATTTTAGAATAAACGAAAAAAATATGGGTCAGTTTGAAAGGACACTCATAATTGTCGATGACAACAGTGAGCTTCACTACATCGAAGGATGTACAGCTCCAACTTATAGTGATTCGTCACTTCATGCTGCGGTTGTTGAAATATACGTTGGTAAAAACAGCAAGTGTCGCTATACGACCATTCAAAATTGGGCACCTAATGTTTTAAATTTAGTTACTAAAAGAGCTCTTGTCGAAGAAAATGGCACGATGGAATGGATAGATGGAAATATTGGCAGTAAAGCAACGATGAAATACCCTAGTTGCATATTAAAGGGTGATAATTCCAGTGGAACTTGTATTACAATTTCAGTAGCCAAAGAAGGGCAACAACAAGATAGTGGTTCTAATATGATACATATTGGAAAAAACACAAAAAGCACAATTATTTCTAAAAGTATTGCTTCAAATGGAGGAAGTGCCAATTATAGAGGAAAAGTTGAAATTAAAAAATCGGCAACTAACTCCGAAGCTTTGATTCAGTGCGACAGTTTAATTCTCGATAACAAATCGAAAAGCGATGCTTATCCTACTAATATAGTATCTAACAACTCTAGTAATTTAGAGCACGAAGCCACAGTTTCTAAAATAAGTGATGAAAAATTATTTTATTTAGAAAGTCGCGGTATTGAAAAAGAAAAAGCGATTGAGTTAATCATTTTAGGCTTCATCGAAAAGTTTAGAGAAGAACTACCGATGGAGTATGCAGTCGAATTAAATCAATTACTTAAAAAACTATAGAAAAAGATATTTAATCAATAATTAAAGATCAAATCTTTAAATTCTATTTATAAAAAGCTAATTTCAAATAAAAACATCGATAAATAAAGGGAAAGATGGGTTTGCTCCATCTTTTTTTAATTGTTATATTATGCCCCGAAAGGAGGAAATATGCTCAATCAAATTATATTGGTAGGAAGACTTGTCAAAGATCCAACGCTTTATAAAACAGCGACTAATAAGAATATGTCTTATATTACTTTAGCTATACCGCGCAGTTTTAAAAACAGCGAAGGTGAGTATGAAACAGACTTTATTGATTGTCAGCTTTGGGAAGCTGTGGCTAAATCTACAGTAGAGTACTGTCGCAAAGGAGATATCGTTGGCGTGAAAGGAAGAGTTGCGAGTCGTGTCGTTGAAAAAGAAGATAAGAAAGAGACAATCGTCGAAATAATTGCCGAAAAGATTACTTTTCTAAATAGTTCTAGCAAAGATAAAGAAGTTTCTAAATAGTAAACTTTGCCCAATTTCACTTAGCATTTAACTATAATGGGTGTGAAATTAGGTGATAAAGTGCTTCTGATTGGAAAAAGAATTAGAGATCTGCGCAAAGAAAACAAAATGACTCAGACGGAACTGGGTAAAAAATTAAACTTGACTAAAGTTAGTATCAGTTGTTATGAAAATGGAAGTAGGCTTCCATCACTGGAGACTCTTTATAAAATATGTGATATTTTTGGTGTAACTCTTCCATATTTAGCAGGAAGAGACAGATATATTATAAATGAAGAAGTCGAAAACTATGCACCATTTAATATGGCAAGTGAAGAGATTAACTTTATCAAAGAACTTAGAAATCATGAAGAATTATACACACTAATAATTGATGACCCTAAAAGAACAATAGAACTAATCAAAAAGAAGTTAAATAAATAACTTCTTTTTATTTACACAGTCTTTAATTTCCTGTTAGACAATAATGAATAATGTTGTATAATTACAATAGGAGATAATATGATTGTTAGATATCCAAATGTTATTTTTATAGATGAGAGAACAACTTATATAGATGAAGGCGTTATTATTGGCAAGAACACTATAATCGAACCTAACGTTACAATTAAAGGAAAAACGGTGATTGGAACAAATAATATTATTGGATCTGCAACCGTCATCGAAAATATGACCATAGGTGATAAGAACAAAATTAAAGCATCTTATTTAGAAGATAGTTTTATTAGTAATGAAAATGAAATAGGGCCTTTTGCTCACATTTTGGGAAACTCAATTATCGATTCGTTCAATACTATTGGAAACTACGTAGAGCTTAAAAATGTGAAACTTTCTTCGCATAACAAAGTCAAACATCTATCTTATCTCGGAGATACGACAATGGGTGATAATAACAATGTTGGAGCCGGAACGATAGCGGCAAATTATAATTCGACAACAAAAGAAAAGAATAAAACTAATATTGCTAATAACGTTTCGATTGGTAGTAACGCTGTTTTAGTTGCACCACTTACGCTGGGCGATAAAGCAACTGTAGCTGCCGGCTCGGTCATAACTACAGATGTTGGCGATGGCGAATTAGCAATAGCTAGAGAACGTCAAATAAATAAAAAAAATTATTCATAAGGGGATGAAGCTATGAATGCAATTGAAATAATTGATAAAAAAAGAAAACATATAGAATTAAGTAAAGAAGAGATAGACTTCTTCTTTAAGTCTTATCTTAGTGGAGAGATTCCCGATTACCAAGTATCATCTTTATTAATGGCTATATGCCTAAATGGAATGAGCGATATGGAAACCTTTTACTTGACGGATGTCTTCATCGAAACAGGTTCGTCGATAGATTTATCATCGATCGAAGGAATTAAAGTTGATAAACATTCAACGGGTGGAATAGGTGATAAAACAACACTTGTTCTAGGTCCGGTTTTAGCATCGTGTGGAATAAAGATGTGTAAAATGAGTGGAAGAGGACTGGGTTTAACTGGTGGAACGATTGATAAATTGGAAAGTATTCCTGGTTTTAGAACTGATTTAACAAGTAGCGAAATGGTCGAACAAGTTAAAAAGATGGGACTTTCTCTAAGTGGACAAACAGATGATTTAGTACCTCTTGATAAGCTAGTATATGCCTTAAGAGATGTTACGGCAACAGTAGAGTCGGTACCACTTATCGTATCTAGTATTATGAGTAAAAAGATTTCTAGTGGAGCAGATACAATTTATATAGATTTAAAAGTAGGTTCGGGGGCACTTGTTAAAAATGCCACCGAAGCTGAAAAAGTAATAGATTTAATGGAACGAATTGGAATTCGTTATAAAAAAGCTGTTATCGTTGGTATATCTGATATGAACACCCCACTTGGAAGTAGTGTTGGTAATGCCGTCGAAGTAATCGAAGCCATTAATACACTTCAAGGAAAAGCCGGAAACAACTTTAGTAAAATGTGTACAAAAATGGTCGTCGATATTCTAATGATATCTAAAAAAATAGATGAAGTTAGCGCTCGCGAAGAAGCGGCGCGAAGTATATCATCGGGTGATGCATACAATAAATTTGTCGAAATGGTCAAATATCAAGGCGGTGATTTAAGTAAATTAAAAGTTTCTGGCTTAAAAGAAGAAATTCGCAGTCCTAAAACAGGAACGGTAGTAGCTATCGATGCGTTTACAGTCGGAGAAGTAGCTAATAAGTTAGGCGCGGGACGCAAGAAAAAAGAAGAAGCTATCGATCATAGTGTCGGAGTAGTCTTAGCTGTCGAAACAGGAGATGAAGTTAAAGAGGGAGATCTTCTATGCACTATTTATTACAATCAAAATAAAGATTTTGGATCTATTGATAAAGCATTTAGCATCTTTACAGAAGAAGAGATGATAAAGTTCTACAAAAAATATAAGGTCGATTAAAACATAAGGAGGTTTATATGTTTAGAGATAGGGTTATTTTAATTACTGGTGCATCTAGAGGAATAGGTGCCAATCATGCCAAAAGATTTGTCGAAGAAGGAGCTTTCGTCTATATTACTGACGTCTTAGAGCCCGAAGGACAACAACTTGCCGAAGCACTAGGTCCAACGGCTAAGTTTCTAAGGCTCGATGCATCTAATGAAATAGATTGGCAAAACGTTACGACGATTATTAATCAAGAAAAAGGAAAAATCGACACTTTAATTAACAATGCTGGTATATCTTTATATAAGCCGCTCGATCAGATGACAAAAGATGAATTTGTCAAAGTTTTTGAAATAAACCAGCTTTCTGTTTTTCTGGGCATGAAATATTGTTTACCACTTCTTGAAAAAGGTCAGGCAGCAAGTATTATCAATACTTCTTCAGTTCAGGGAATGAAGGGTTCGCCCGGCGGTTATGCTTATGTTAGTTCGAAATTTGGAGTACACGGACTAAGTGAATGTGCTGCTCTTGAACTAGCTCCTAAAAACATCAGAGTTAACACAGTTATACCTGGAGCAATTAGCACACCAATGACCAGTGGATTAGAAGTGGGAAATCAAGCAGCGTTCGAAGGTTTTGTTAAAGCAATACCATTAGGAAGAATTGGAGATGTAAATGATGTTACAAATATGGTAATGTTCCTTGCATCAACCCAAGCTAAATATATAACGGCTTCAGAGTTCATTGTCGATGGTGGTTCAGTATCAAAATAAAAACGGTTTAACCGTTTTTTTTAATACTTTTTAATATGCATTACATAATATTCATCATACGATAAAGAACTTTCATAAACCTGGGTGGCCATCTCTACTCCTAAATAGCGATAGTGCCACTCTTCAGCTACGAAACCACTTATTTTTTCTTTACCGGCGAGATACCTTTGAATGAAGCCATATTTATGGGCATTATCTTTCATCCATAGGTATTCTTTAGTATTCTTAAAACTAGTAAATACCGCCTGTCCATTATAGACATCTAAAGTAAGCCCTGTCTGATGTTCTGAGTGCCCTGCTCTTGCTGAATAAGTATCTGCAGATCTTTGTCCACTTCGCTTTACATAGTTATTATATACCGTTTGCTGCGCCCCGTAACTACGATAGCCTGACATAGCCTTAATTGTTAGGCCCTTTGCTTTAGCGTCTTTGGCCAAAGTTTCAAAAGCATTTTTAACTTCAGTTCTTAGCATGAGTCCGTTGTTACTATAGCTATTGCTCAGATATACTAAGTCACTTGGTGTATAATTACCCAAGCTGTAATATTTATTAACTAAGAGTTTATCTATCTCTAATGATTCTACTTCTTTGATGCCTGTATAAAAAGCTCTATCTAAATTCATATTTACATTTAGTACAATCTTATCTTTATTTAAATCAGGATATCTATTTAAATAGTCTATATACTTATCCACCGCTTTATAATCAAAATAGCTTATTTTCTCATTGATGAAATCTAACTTTTCTAATTTTGCTTTTAAAACTACATCATATTTTTCAACTGGTTTTTGTTCTTTTTCATCGATTTTAATAGGAGCTTTATTTATTTCTTTTAACCAATGATATAGATAAAAAGAAGTGAAAATAGTCGTAATTATTAATAAAGTAGATATAACTATAGTTAATATTTTTTTCATATTTCCTCACTTGTAAATATTTTATCATAATTATTTTAAAAATGAAAAAATTATGATATTATCTATAATAGAGGTAGTTATGAAATTAAAAATGAAAAAATTATGATATTATCTATAATAGAGGTAGTTATGAAATTAAAAATGAAATTGTTAGTTCTTAGTAATATCTTAGCGATTATCTTTTGGTTATCAGGTGTTTTTTCGTATGATGCACTTGGTGGTCTAAGTTTTAATGGTGGTTCCATTACTTTCCAGGCAATTGTAATCATATTGTTAATTTATTCCTCACATTATACATATACAATGATGAGTATGGATTTTAACAAGCTTATTTTAGAAAGACCTAAAATCACTTTGATGGCTTTTTTGTCCGTTATTCCTAATTTTATCGGAACAATATTTTATATTGTTATTAATGACAATTTATTAAATGCTCATATATCTTTGTCAGCGGAAGAGCAACAGAAATTAATGTTTAGTCCTTCGAAAACGAAAGAACAATTAGATCCGAAGCTTAGGAAGTTAGATCTAATGTTTAAGCTTGGAACGGTACTGGTTGTTTTAGCAGGAATACTCTTTGCTTTTACTTCAAATGCACCGGGAATAGCTAGAACTTTTGTATCTTTTGTCTTTGGACTTATCTATGTCTTTTTGTCAAAATATTTAGAGAAATTAAAAATTTCGTCTAGCTCTAAACTATATTGGTTTATGGGTATGGCTTTCTTTTTACTTGCATACTTGTCAATTGGATACATAGCTCTTTTTGGTAGCTGGTTTTCATTAAATGGAGCAGGAGCAATGATTTTCGTTGGAACTTGTTTCAGTGTTATCGCCCTTTTATCACTGGCTACTTATTATAACTTTAAAAATGACTTCTATCTCTTTGGTTTCTATGGAGGCCTGCTAGCGATGATTATTTCGATAACAAGATATATAGGTTTTGGAGTTGAAGAGACATTAATTACGATATTACCAATCTTCATCGTACTTAGCTTCTTTAGTAGTAATACAAAAATATTTAACAGTAAAGTACTCTTTGATTTTACTAATCTAACTGTTTTATCATCGATATTGGTCTTTTTCATAAGTATGTTTAATATGCAAAACAGAATAGCCGTTTATGTATTATCTGTTTTATTTATCACTTATATATTTATAATGATATATCGAAATAAAGAGACTGATTTAAAATACTTTGGATCTATTCTAAGTTACTGCGTCTTTATTCCGGCGATAATTAATAAAGAAACATCTGTTGATACTTTTGCTTTAGCGACAGGTATCTATGCAGCTTTTGTTTATGCTATATCATTCTTATATAATGAAAAAACTATAAGAGCCTCGGCTCTTACAAGCACTAATGTTTTACTAGTTTTATCGTTTATTATGAGCCTTTTAGGAAGTCCAATAGTATCACTTGTGATTGCACTTATTGCCATTGTTATATCACTAGTTGTATATGCTCTTAATAAAGAAGTTGAGTATGAAAACAAATTAGAACTATATAGTCATCCCTTAAAAATAGCGATGTTAATATATGCGGTGCTGCGATTTATAAAAATTGATAATCTTAGTATTTCGGAATACTTTTTAGTTATAAGTTTTGCTACCAATGTGGTTGTTTACTGCTGGGTTAAGAGTAAAGAGATGAATCAAATATACTTTATTACATCGGTTCTCTTCTTTGTTTTAAATGCGTTTTCAATTGCTGATTTTCAATCAATCTTTATGATGTTCTTATCTCTTGCTTCAGCTTTTGCCTTCTACGCATACTCGGCATGGGTCAAGAAAGAAACACCACGTGCAATTACAACTATATATGTTTTATTACTAATCTATATATATTTTACAGCTTTTGCTCTAGATTTAGCGCTTCATCAGTTTGGGGATACGACCTATATTTTTGCAAACGCAACCAGCTTTTTCCTATATATAGCCATTGCGTTATTTCATAGAAATGAAAAGAATAAATGTGACATCGCTCTTCTGGCAGCAGTTTTACCAATGTTTTCTGTTCTAGATTTAATAGAGAACGTTGAAATTGCTAAAATAGTCTTCTCGCTAGTTGTGATATATTTAACATTGATGGTTAATAGATTTGTTAAAAAATTAAATATTAGGGATATTATCAATTATATAGGATTATTTTTCGCCCATATAGCAATCATCTTTGATAGTGGCATGATAACCTTGGTATATTTAATCCTAGTATCAGTTGTCTTAATGTTAGTAGGATTCTATAAAAAAGATTCCGATGCACTGTTTAAAATAGGTGTTATATCTTTGGTGGCAACTTTAATATTTAGATTTAGAGATTACATTTTAGGGGGGCCTGTATACATATATATATTAATCGCAGGTCTTGCCTTAATAATATTTGTTACAATAAGACAGCTTCGTTATGATAAAAATTTAAAGAAGGAGGAAAAAAAGGATTAATCCTATTTTTCTAGCGATATAGAATGAGATTGAAAAATAAAGGCTTTACTTTACTAGAGATAATGAGCGTGGTAATAATAATTGG
>CAZVUK010000008.1:11243-36838 GCA_964630225.1 uncultured Muribaculaceae bacterium | reverse complement strand
CCAATTATTATTACCACGCTCATTATCTCTAGTAAAGTAAAGCCTTTATTTTTCACAATTGCCCTCCACCTATTTTCACAGTAAAGCTATAACGTTATTATTTATCTATTTAACTGTATCACAATCACAGCTTTTATTCAAAAAAAACTCTACTTATCTGTAGAGCTTTTTATATATTTAATAACCGCGATGCCAGCGTGCGCTCCATCTGAGACCGCTTTTGCTATCTGAGCAAGACCTCCCGTGCAATCACCAGCAGCAAAGATACCTGAAATATGCCTATCTTGTTCTGTTTTTAAACTCTATAATAATTGGAGTTCCTTCAAAATCAAAATTTTCTCTAAGTTTATTTTCTAAGTATCTTTCATAAGAGAAATGTACCAACTTTTTATCATTAACATGAAATAAAAATCTGGGTGGTTTTGTACCTGTTTGATTAGTGTAATATATTTTTAGTCTTTTTCCTTTATATGAAGGAGCTGGGTTTAACATCGCTGCTTCGATTACGACATCATTTAAGACACTGGTTTTTATTTCTCTTATTATATTCCCGGATACTTTGACTATCTCAGGCATAATGGTATGAATATTTTTTTTGCTTAAAGCACTGACAAAAACGACCGGAGCAAAAGTTGTAAACTGAAATTCTGCCCGTATGAGTTTTAGATAATCTTTGATAGATGGCTCTTCAACTGTATCCCATTTGTTGACAACAATGATTAGAGCTTTACCTTTTTCAAGAACATAGCCAGCAATATGTTTATCATGTTCGATGATTCCATCTTCAGCGCTTATAACTAAAAGACATATGTCACTCCGATCGATTGCTTGCATGCTTCGTAAAAGACTATACTTTTCAATATTGTCGTATATTCTTCCTTTTTTTCGCATACCCGCTGTATCAATTACAACGTATTCTTCTTTATTGTAATTTAGAACAGTGTCTATAGCATCTCTTGTTGTTCCTGCAACATCACTTACTATTACTCTTTCTTGATTAAGTAACGCGTTTATTAGACTACTTTTCCCAACATTGGGGCGGCCTACCACGGAGAACTTTAATCTTGTATCTTCTTTTTGTTCTTTTTGTGGAAGATTTTCGATAATGGCTTCATTTAGTTCGTAAAAGCCTTCGCTCGATGATCCACTTATCGGAATATATTTATCAAATCCAAGCTCATAGAAATCATATTGATGATCTAAATACTTTTTGCTATCTATTTTATTGATAGCTACGATGACTTCTTTTTTACTGCGAAATAGCATATCTCTAATAAAAAAGTCACTACTACTTAATCCTTCTTTACCATCGACTACAAAGATTACGAGATTGGCATCTTTAATAGCAATTTCTGCTTGAACTTTGATTTCTTCGTTAAAATCTTCGTCTTCTAAATCGATACCACCTGTATCTATTACATTGAAATGGTGATTCCCAAAACTACTCTGACCATAAATTCTATCTCTAGTTACACCGGGCATATCTTCGATAATAGCTTTTCGAGCACCTATCATTTTATTAAATATAGTACTCTTTCCGACATTAGGTTTCCCTACTAGAGCTACTGTTGGTAAATTCATAAAATCACCCCTTTCATTTATTTTTCGTTTATTATTTCTTCAATCTTGTCTAAAACCGCATCTTTTCCTTCTTTAGTGTTACTAGAGAATAAAATTATATCGTCACCACTTACTAAGTCAAGTTGTCCTTTTAGAATTTTCATGTTTTTTTCTTTTTGACTAGGTCCAACTTTGTCTACTTTCGTAGCGATTATCGTAACTGGTAAATTATAATATTTTAAATAGTTATACATAAGAAGATCATTTTCTGTTGGTCTGTGTCTAAAATCAATTAACAAGAATACTCTTTTTAATTCCGTTCTAGATGAGATATACTCCTCGACCATCAGTCCAAATTTTCTTTGTTTTTCTTTATTGGTACTTGCATATCCGTAACCAGGCACATCAACTAGATAAAATTCATCATTTATAACATAAAAGTTTATCGTTTGTGTTTTTCCGGGTTTAGATGATATATGGGCAAGAGCTTTTCTTCCGGTCATCGTATTAACAAAGCTACTCTTTCCAACGTTACTTCGTCCGACCATTAAAAATTCTGGAAGTTCATCAGTTGGATAATGACTAAGTCTTACAGCAATAATACCTAATTCAGCACTATTTATCTTCATCGATTTCACCTTCTCTATATTTTTTGCATAAGAGTTCCAAATCCGCTATTAACAAATCTACTTCTTCGCTCGTTTTAACTCTAGCTCCGGCAGCAAACTTATGTCCCCCACCGTTATATTTTTCTGCTACTTCATTAATTATCGGTCCACGAGATCTAATATTAAATTTATATAGACCATTTTTTATATCTTCAGAAATAGTTAACCACAGGATAACTTCTTCAATATTGTTATACATGTTAACCATGTTACCAGCAGCACCTGAATCTACACCAAACTGACTTAATATATCATTATTTATAAATATGTATGCCATTCCATTATCGCTTACCTTCATATTTTGACTAATATAGCCTTGAAGTCTAATTTCATTAAGTGGCCTCATATAAATATTTGAGTAAAGTCTTGTAATATTCATATCGTACTTATTTAACAGTTCACTTATAGTATTAAATGTTTTACTAGTTGTCGAATACAAAAATCTATTAGTATCAGCAACTATTCCCATAAATAATATCTCTGCTATGTCTTGATCGAGAACTAAGTCTGTTTTATTTATCAGTTCAAGCACTAACTCTGATGCTGAAGAACTGTTTGTATCAACCAATTCAATTCCTCCAAAATCATCGATAAGTGGATGGTGATCAATTTTAATTATCTCTTTGAATTGTTCTATATTTGGACAGTCAATTCTTTTTATATCAGGCGTGTCGACAACTATTAAAAGAGCATTATCCATCTCTTCAAACTTATCTAATTTAGGAAAGTAATTAAAACGTGGGCTTGAGTTGCCACTCGCTATTACTTTCTTATCAGGAAAAGCTTTTCTAATCGAATCTCTCAATCCAACCTGACTTGCTTGAGCATCGGGATCGACACCAATATGTCTGACGATATTGATGTTTTGATACTCTTTAATTTTTTTAAATATTTCTTTATACATTTTATCTCTCTATCTAACAAATTTTTTAGCATCTATTGCCATCATCACATGCTCATCACTCGGTACTACATATATTTCTACTTTAGAATTTTGACTACTTATCTTAGAAAATTGTGATTGCACTTTATTGGCATTGTTATCTATTTCCATGCCAAGTGGTTTTAGCTCTTCGATGATACGTCTTCTTATTTCGACAGCATTCTCTCCGATTCCTGCCGTAAAACAAAGAGCATCTACTTTTCCTAATTTTACGTAATACTCTGCTATATAACTAATTACATAATTGATAAACATGGCGATAGCTAGTTCTGCTTTATCATAGGCACCACCAATAGCGGCATAGACATCTTTGACTTCCGAAGTCATTTCTGTGACTCCAAGAAATCCCGACTTATCATTTAAATCGTTTAGGACCTCGTGAGCACTCTTGCCATCTTTTTCCATAATATAAGCAATAATCGAAGGATCTATATCACCTGATCTACTACCCATCATTATTCCTGAAAGGGGCGAGAAGCCCATTGAAGTGTCGATTGCCTTACCACCCTCGATAGCGGTTATGTTTCCACCGTTACCTAAGTGACATGAAATAATATTTAGGTCGCGACCTTCCTTTTCGAGCATTTGGCGATATACATGGCGATGACTTGTTCCATAGTATCCATATTTTCTAACACCATATTCGTTATACCATCTATATGGAAGAGGATATAGATATTCTGATGGATCCATATTTTTATAAAAGGAGGTGTCAAAAACAGCGATTACCGGTCTGTTAGGATCTTTACTACGTAACTTAGTTATAATTTGACTACTTAATGGATTACCATTTGGATCAAATGATGCAAGTTGATTTATGTCCGCTAAAACTTTGTCGGTAACAACAACTGAACTATCGTATATTTCACCACCATGAACAACTTTCACCGCACAAGAAACAATTTCTGACTCATTACTGATTAACTGACTGCTCACTAATCTACTTAAAATAACGTCTATAGCTTCACTGTGATCTTTAATAGATGTTTCTTGTTTAAAATCAAACTCATTATTTGTAACACTGTAAGAAGCAGCTTCTATCCCTATTCTTTCAGCGCTTCCCCAAGCAAGTAAAGAAAGATCTTCTAAATTATATAATTTAAATGCTAAATTATTACCATTTGGATCAAAAGTAATTATCTTCATGTTTACCTCTTTCTATTAATTATTATAATAAATATTGACCGATATTACTATAACAAATCTCCGAATGACTCTTTCGCTTCACACACAGATATTGTTTTGATATCTTTGACAGCTCTATATATCATATTTTCATAATCGATTAATTTTTCGAATTCTTCACACTTTTTTAAATCGGGATTGATAACTGGATGTTTCGGAAGAAAGAGACTACAACAATCATCGTAAGGAATAATGCTTGTTTCATAGCTATCTATTTTTCTAGCGATATCGATTATTTCGAGTTTATCAAGACAAGCTACCGGTCTAATTATCGGGTAATTGGTAACAGCATTTATAACCTTCATACTAATAAGTGTCTGACTGGCTACCTGACCAACTGACTCGCCAGTAATTATTGCGTTTGCTTTTCTTTTCCCAGCAAGTATCGCAGCTATTCTATACATCATGCGGCGCATTATTGTAACACCGTACTCTGCTTCGATTTTACTATATATCGCTTCTTGAAGTTCGGTAAACGAGACGACATGAAGCTTTATATCAGAACTATATCTACTTAGTTTTCGAGCTAATTCTAATACTTTTTCTCTAGCTTGAAGACTAGTATGAGGAAGCGATTCAAAATAGATTGCCTCAAGTTTTATACCTCTTTTTAATGCCAGATATCCAGCAACCGGAGAATCTATTCCTCCGCTTAACATAAGCAGCGCTTTTCCTTGGACTCCAACAGGATATCCCCCTAAAGCTTTAATTGGTCTTGTATAAACATAGCTAAAATCTTTTCTTATTTCAACATATACAGTTAAATGCGGATTGTTAACATCAACTTTAGTATCAAAATTTTTCAAGATGCACCCACCAAGCCAAGCAGAAAAATCCATACTAGATATAGGAAAAGATTTGTCACTACGCTTGGTAACTACTTTAAAAGTAGCAAATTCTTCAGCTCCACAAAGTTCTAAAACTTTTTTTGAAATAGTTTCTTTATTACTTTCAACTTTGTTGACAATAATATATTCAAATATTCCAAAGATACGTGACATTACATCTAATATTTCTTCTTCATTAACTTCTGAAAACTCAATATACATACGCGATGGATCACTATATATGTCTATATCTTTGTTTTTTAACTTTTCTTTGATATTATCTTTTAGTGTTTTAATAAAAAAATTACGGTTCCCTTTTTTAGTTGTAAGTTCCCCGTACTTAATCATGATTAACTTTTTCATATTATTTTCCCCTTGTCTTCTTTTTACTAAGTACTTTATTCTTTATTTTGCTATTTTCTAAATTATTCTTATTGATCTGCTCTTTGTTTTTTGAAAGAGTATCTTTGTCTTCGTCGATACTAGGAACAAATGTATACTTGTTTTCATTAACTTCTTCTTTTTTACTAAAGTATTTCTTTTTAATAGCCGCTACTTCAGGGATGGTGCAGGCTATTGCAGCTCCCATACTAACTGGAGCTATTAGTGAAAGTCCTTGCGTCCCAAAGCCAAAAGCTAAAGTAGAAACAGTTCCAACACTTTGCAAAAGCATCTTTACTTTGGCAGGAAGTGTCGGTCCTAAGTCATCTCTTCCGTTCTTTTCTTTCTGGTAGTAATAAAAACTAGCGACACTTAAATCTCTTCCTGCGATCAGGAGTGGCCAAAGGGGCATAGCACCCGTTGCCATTAAAGTAAAGCCCAGACCCCAATTATAAAATTTATCAGCAATTGGATCGAGAAGTTTTCCCAATTTCGATGACATATTTCTGCTTCTGGCAATATAGCCATCAAGAAAATCTGTTGACCCTACGGCCGCTGTCAGTGCTGCAAGCGGAATCGACAAAGTTGTACCACTTGCCAGAATAAAAGTGAAAATAGCCACCGAAGCAGCGATTCTACCCATCGTTATTATATTGGGAATAGTAAAAATTTTGTCTTCATTATCATTTTTTTTCACTTTTTTCTCCCCGCTTTCTTTCGTATAGTATTATAACGATTTTGCATGATTTGTCAATTAAAAACTGCCTTTTAAGTGGCAGTAAATTAATGTAGTTTCTATTTGATATCGACAATTACTAGTAGTTTTTCATCGTGAACTAAAATTATACTCGCATTGCTTTGATAAGCTAAATCTACTTTATATTTCCATCTTAGGTCAACCTGATAAGCCATAAAGTCTCTTATTTCATTCTTATCATATTTGACCGTCTTAACCGAAGCTGATTCAAAATCTTCAAGTGCAGGCAAAATCTGCTTTCTGTTTCCATAAACATTACTTTCAACACCTTTGTATATAGTGTCTGCTGCTTTGACTTTAAAGTTGTCAACAAGTGCCTTATGTATGAACTCTGTTCCACCTATATCGGTACTAGTCGCTTTGCTGTCCAAATCATAAAAGTCGGCGACAAATAGTTTAGCAAGTAAAGAGGCATATTTTTCTTCATCTACTTCATTTTTAGATAGAACTTCTTTAAGCTCTTTGAAGATAGATTTATAAAGTTTTGTAGAATTACTATATAAAACATATGGATAGGTATTAATTTCTTCAAGTTTTGTCGCTTCTTTCGCCACCGGCTTTTTAGTCATAAACTTGTATGCTCCAAAGAAAATTGCAATAATTATTACAATAATTACAAATATTTTCTTTTTACTCATTACTGGCTCCTTCGATAATCTTGACTTCATCTATTTTGCTCTTTTTTAGGTTCTTATTAGCTAATAAATCATATATTAAAATGGAGTTAGACACGGCCAATAATTCTTCAGATTCTTGCGTTCTTACTTTTATATAATTATCATCTATAACCGCTTCTCTAATGATGTATTGTTCTTCTTTTTGAACGTTATAATACATATTTGAAGTAAGCCAACTACCATTAGGGAAATAGACGGTATTATCATCTTTGATATCGAAAATATCTTTTCCAAGAGCATACTTGTTATAAAAACCAAACATGTTTCCAAGTGTCGGCATAACATCGATCATTCCCATAGCATAATTAATTGTACCTTTATGTTTAGCATTTTTAGCATAAATTATTAATGGTACTTTTCTGTTTAATTCATACTGATATTTATCAAAAGTTTGATAATTTGGGTCTTCGTTATCGAGTGTATCATCGTTAATCTTATCGTAGTTATAAAATCGCTCATAGTCTTTGCGAGGAAGTCTAGCATCGTGATCACCATAGACTACTATGACAGTATTTTTCATCAATCCTTCGGCTTCCAGAGCGTCAATGAAATTACCTATCTCTTGGTCGGCATAATGAACCGATTGAAGATATCTTCCAAGTTTAGTGTCTGTCATGTACGGATATATTTTTTCTACTTGCTCACCATTTTCAAAGACTTGTTCTTTTAGTGAAACATCAAATGGTGCATACTGACTGACGTTGTAAAACGGTGTGTGATTTGTTAACATAATCATCGTTGCATAGATTTTTTCGTTTTTTTCCATCTCTGTTTTTAAGTAGGGAACTGATTGTTTAAAGAATGAAGCATCACTTAGACCAAGTCCTATTTTTTCATCTATTTGAAAGCTATCTTTAGCATAAAATTTGTCGTAACTTAGAGTTTTATGCATCGTTCTACGGTTCCAGTAATCAGCACTGTTACCATGAAAGGCCATACTATAGTATCCTTCTTTTTTGAGAAGAGATGGAATGCTGATATAAGTTCTATCAAAGTAACTGACAAAGGCTGTTCCGGTACTCGCTGGCATTAGCGACGTATTTAAAGTAAATTCAGTATCACTACTGGTTCCAACACTGACCTGGGTGTAAAAGTTATCAAAATATAAGCCTCCGGCTACTAACTTATTTAAATTTGGTGTAACTTCGATACCGTTTATTTTTAAACCTATTACAAATGACTGAATACTTTCAGCGTGAATCGTGATTATGCTTTTACCCTTGTAAATATCTGTGTATTTATTCTTTTCTGGTTTCTCAGCTTTAGCATAGTGCTCTTCGAATTTTTTAAAGGCTTCATCATAACCAAACAGTGACGATATTTTAGGCTCAATACTTTTTACCAGGTCATTTATGTGATAAACGTATATGCCAAATTTATCGACAACATATTCGCGGTTCCATTGCTTAGCAAATCTACCCCAATCAGTAGGCGTTAAGCTCGCACTAAATATAAGAGCTATTATAAGCCCAAATAATGCTGTGTAAAAAGCTTTATCGACTGACTTATCAAGAGTTTCTGCTTTTTTAAAGTGCCCTCTTTTTTTAAGTCTTCGATATGAAAATATTAATGATATCGGTAAAACAAAATAAGCAACATCTTTGATTTGAATAACGCTGTCTACAACTGCATCTCCGACCTCGGTAATAAACTTACTTGTCGAAAGTAAAGATATCGAAGCGTAAGATGTGTAAAAAGTATAATACGAAGAATTAATAACACATATTAGCATACAAACAAGGGTTATTATGCCCCAGTAGATAACTCTACCTTTAGCTTTATATAAATAGCCTATCGCCCCGATAATCGTAATAAATGCAAGATCAGCAAGCAGAGGTTGAATAGCAAAAAAACTATCAGCTGTCTTCATTGTAAGGTATCTAAGAAGCAATCCATTTGTAACGTTCACTAATACAAAAGACACAAAAAAGATGTTGGCTTTCATATATTTTTTGCTTGAACCAACCGCTCGTTTTATAGATGACACCGGATTATTTCTAAATTCTTTCATCTCTTTTTTAGTAGATGAAATTAATTCTTTAAAGCGGTGTTTTTCTGTTTTTTCTTTCTTAGTCATCTTTACCTCGTCCTAAATTATATCATTATCAAGCTTATTTTTCAAATAGGTCCCCACCTGAATATTTAGATACATTAAGTGCCATTCCAAGCACAAATAAGTATGCGAGGAAGTATATCCACCACATAAGTACAATCAGTCCCGAAATACCCCCATAAATGGTACTGTAATTAGGAAACAACTTTAAATAAAGTGAATATAACTGTGTAAATACAAGCCATGTACCGGTTGTAAAAAGGGCTCCATAATTAACCTCTTTACTTGGCAAGGCCTTATCAGGTGCCATCGTATAAAGAAGTTTAATAGCCATAAAGATAACGATAAATGATAAAGGAAATTTGATCAGTTCATATATCTTGATAAAGTCATTTTTAGCATCTATCCCAAGTCTAATTAGAAAGTCGATAATAAAATTCCCAAAGACAGGGACAAGCAATACAAAGGTAAGCAGAAACATAAGGACAAATAACATAAAGATAGATTTAACTACTCTTCTTATATAATAGTTATCTTTGACTTTATATATCTGATTTGAAGCGACAATAATCGAGTGGGTACCTTTTGAAGCAAGAAGCAAAGCTGACAAGAAGAAAAAGGCTGCTTCTTTACCGACTTTTTTAGTTACTACTATACCCTTTAAAAAGTTAATGACAGACTTTGGAAAGTTACCCATTAACATATTGCTAAATAATAAATTATCTACTTTAAGATTATTAGCGATAATACCTATTAAAGCTATTAACGGGACTAAAGTAAGGATAAAGAAAAAAGCCAGTTGTCCTGGCAAAATTCTCATTTCAGGGCGTTTAATATTGTAAAAAAGTCTTTGCTTAAATGCTTTTATTCTCCTACCCATAAATCCCTCTATTTATATTCGCCTTTATTGATGCGCATTTGAATAGTAGCTTCGTTGATAGCATCATCTACTGTTTTTATATCGTCAAATATCATACTATATCCTATCGCTGCACCAAATTTATACGGAAGATTTTTAAATTCTTTGATTAGTTTTTTAGTATATATCTCTACTTGTTTTTCGCTGTATCCAACTAGGTATACGAGGAACTCATTTCCATCCGTTCTGATTATCTCAGAGTTTTCAAGTTGTGTGTTAACAAGTGTAGCAGCTGCTTTAATAATTAATCGGTCTCCTTCTTCGTGACCATAATTATCATTAACGTACTTAACGTTATTTAAGTCGAGGACAATAACTGCTTGAGGATATTTACGAGATTTGTTCCAGACGTCTATATTTAAATTTAAATAATTTCTATTCTTAAGCGAAGTTAGTAAATCTGTATACTTTCTTCTCTCTTCTTTTTTGACCACTTTTATTTTTTTCTTACGGCGATACATCGCTAGTGAAACAATAAGGATAATAAGTGGGACAAAGATAATTAGAAGTATTAAAATATACATTTGTTCAAATGTTGCTTTCTCAAAGATAGTAGCATTCAAATCATTAATAGCGACGTTTCTATAACTGTAATATGAGTTAGTATTAGTAATATAATTAAATATGTCATAAAAGTTTGCTTCTTCATTTTTAATCATAAAGTTATAATCTTTACTAATTGTTCCGTTGTATAAGACATCGTAACTAGCGAACTTTCCACTGCGATAAGCAAGGTATACTTCTCTATCGATAATTAAAAGATTTTCACTACTTCTTTTTAGCATCGTTTTATAGTCTTCAAATTCAACTATATTTGCTTTGCTATTATCCTTAAAATAATTAAAGAGTGCTGTTCCTTTGATCATATTAATGTTTTTATCTTTTAAAGCTTCAAATGAATTAATTACATATGAATTCTTATTTTTTGATAAGACGACATACTGTTCGATAAACGATGAATCAGCTTGGTTGTAATTTGGTGCCGAAATATCGTAGTAGTTAAAGAAGATATCTACCTCACCTTTTTGAACAGCTTTTTCAAGATTTTCTACTTTAGTAAAACGACTATATTTAAAATCAATTCCCGTGAGTCTATTTACTCTATTTATATATTCTCCGCTTATACCGATAACTCTTTTTCCATCTCTGACTTCATACGGATAGTTTTCGACATAACCATAAACATAAGATTTAGAAAGAAGAGAGGTTCTATCTTTATCACTTATATTTCTACCATCGATATAATAATTTAGTAATTCACTGTTATATTTTTTAACGTATTGATTGTTTTTCCAGTAGTTAAATAATTTCAACATGATACTGTCAAAACGATCGTTTTTATTTGTCGTCGTAAAAACTATTTTTTTGTTCATTTCTGTAAGCGTATAATTGATAAAAAACTTTTTACCTATCGTTTCATTTAAATACATGATGTTTGGCAAAATAGCCATTTTTATATCGCCATTTTCAAGGGCTTTTATCATTTCAGCTGCTGTATCATAAGTTTTATACGATAAGCTGTCACCAGAGCGAAGATAATAACTTATCTCTGGTGCATCAGCAGCAAATGCTCCGATTGACATATCTTTAAAATCGGTAACATCAGTAATTTTAATTCTCTCTTTAGCAAATGCTACATAGACATCTTCACCAACTAATTTATCTGTTTTACCTAGCTTATTGTCATTACTTAAAACTCTAAAACGGAAAGAATTACCACTTGTTTTAGCATTTTTAAGATATGGCATTTCATTAAAGTCGATATTGGTTGCATTTTTTATCGTTTTAATAAAACTTTTAAAAACACCATTTTCTCCACCGTATACCGGATAATCGGATACATATTCAATGTCTACGACTGTATCTATATTATCTTGTATCCATTTCTTATCCATAGCATTAAGTGAATAATCATCTTCTCTATTGTAGTAATAAAATACTCCAACAAATACTAAAAAAGCGATTGAAAGTGGTATTATTATATATAATTTTTTATTTTTCATGCTTACTCCTAACGATCTTTAGTCCAAGAGATTCCTTGAGCGGTATAGTGTTTATAACCAATTATCGGAAATGACTGATGCTCTCCTGTTTTCACTAAGAATATTTGTATCCCATAGTGACCTTGTTGTTCTTTATCGAAGTAGTTCAAAACACTAGCACCAATAGTTTTAGCATCGGCCGTGGCAGTATCAGCTTCTAAATTTATTTTAACACCGATTACTTTGCCAGATAATGAATATTCTACATCCTTTACTTTAGGGTTTTCCTTAAGCCCTTTCTCCAAATTGTTAACATTTGTTTTAGTAATTTCGATGGTTTGAACTCTATCTAAACGATCTCCATAGACCGGTTTACCACTATTAACTACAAGCAGTTTAATAAATTGCGATGCGAAAAACATCGATATTAAAAATACTATAATAATAAGGGTAGTCCATTTGTGTTTTTTTATCCATTCAATCATAATTACTCCTAATTTTAATTATCTAATTTCTAGTCTATTATAACATATATTTTATGAAAATATAGAATAAATATAGATAGAAAAAGTTATATTATATAACTTTCTATTTCATCATATTTAATTTTTCAACTAATTCTTTATTGGCTAAATCTGCTCTTATTTGACCCTTAGACTCTTTCATAAGCATTCCCATTAGGTGTTTTAGGGCTCTTTCGTTACCAGATAAATAATCTTTAACGCTGCCTTCATTCTCTTCTAACACTTTTTCAATAAGTTCAGTTATCACCGAAGTATCAGTGCTTACAAGCAAATTTTTACACTTCAACAATTCTTCGAGATTTAAATCACTAGTAATAAACTCTTCGATTATTTCTTTAACTGTTTTACTGTTAATTTTTCCAGCACTATAAAGATCTACTAAATCGATAAACTTTTGATCACTTAAACCGATTTCATCTATATTTTTAGATATTTTGTTGGTATAGAAAGCCAGATCACCGAGAATAAGATTACTTGCGGTAAGCATATCAGTTTTTCCTTCAAATCTTGATAAATAGTCCGACATTATTCGGTTACTAATAAGTTTTTCGATATTAATTTCTAGAATTTTATGACTACGATAGGTTTCTCTTCGCTTATCAGCTGAAATTGGAAGCTGATTTTTTACGTTTTCAATATATTCATCACTTAGTTCTAGATATGGAATATTTGCTTCAGGAAAATACCTATAATCATTTCCTGTCTCTTTATTTCTAAGTAAGATAGTCTCGTCAGTGGTGGCATCATACTTACGGGTTTGTTCCGTTATGACTCCACCTTCACCAATAATTTTAGCTTGTCTTTTAGCTTCACTAGTTATGGCTAAGCCGACATTGCTAATTGATCCGATATTTTTAATTTCCGTTCTCGTCCCAAGTATCTCTGTTTTACTAATTGAAATATTAGCATCACATCTCATACTGCCTTCTTCGATTTTAACATCAGAAATATCCGCATACAGAAGGATTTCACGTAATTTTGTTAAGTAAGCTACTGCTTCTTCGGGACTTTCCATATCAGCTTCAGTCACAATTTCAATAAGTGGCACTCCAGCCCTATTAAAATCAAGTAAAGATTTTTCGCCCCTATGAATACTTTTTGCCGTATCTTCTTCAAGGTGAACATCATGAATACGGATTTTTTTTGTTTTACCAGCAACTTCAATTTCAACATAGCCATTTATACCAATCGGTGTTCTACTTTGTGTAAGCTGATATCCTTTGGATAAATCTGGATAAAAATAGTTTTTCCTATCAAAGTGCATTAATTTATTTATTTCACAGTTTAATACTAGGGCTGCTCTAAGCCCTAGTTCGATGGCGTATTCATTAAGGAGCGGAAGCGTTCCCGGATAAGCAAGATCGATTACTGAAATGTTTTCATTAGGTCTATCTCCATAACTATTTTTACTAGCTGAAAACATTTTGCTCTCTGTTCTAAGTTCAGCATGAACTTCGATACCTACCGTTGTTTTATAGTCCATTTTCTGCACCTACCTTCTCGATAAAGGAAGCCAGTTGATACATCTTAGCTTCTTCAAAATAGTTACCTATTATCTGAAGACCAATAGGCATGTTGCTTTCATCTTTAACTAGCGGAACACTCATAGCTGGAAGACCTGTCATATTAGCAGGATTAACTAGAACATCATCAGCAAACGAAGCTAGTGGATCATTATGCATTTCACTTAAGTCTTCGGCCTTAGATGAAGTAACTGGTCCAATAATTAAATCATATGTTTTAAAAATTTCTTTAAAACTCTCAGTCATTTCGTGTCTAATCATCATCGCTTTATCGTAATATATCTTAGCATTATCGCCACTTAATAAGTATGAACCAACCATAATACGACGTTTTACTTCATCACCAAATGCTTCGGATCTACTTTTTTCATAAAGTTCTTCAACCGTTTTACCTTCAGCTCTATATCCATATCTAACACCATCAAAACGAGCTAGATTACTACTTGCTTCGCCCATTCCAATAATTTGATAGAGAGTTAGCGAATGTTCAATTTGAGCTATGTCGACATAGTCGATACTTACTCCTTCTTTTTTTAATAGTGAAATGGTTTTTTCAAGTTGCTGTCTAATGCTTTGATCTTTTATGCTATCCATATAATACTTTGGAACAGCTATTTTAAATTCCTTTATATCTTCGCCAATTAATCTGGCGAAGTCTTCACTATCTTTAGATGAAGATGTTAAATCTTTATCGTCGCGTCCACTGATAGCTGAAAGTAAAATCGCATTGTCTTTGACCGTTTTAGTCATCGGACCAATTTGATCAAGCGAAGATGCAAAAGCGACTAATCCGTAACGTGATACCCTACCGTAAGTCGGTTTCATACCGACAATTCCGCAGTAACTTGCCGGTTGTCTAATAGAGCCACCTGTATCACTGCCTAAAGAAAGTAGGGCCTGATTGGAAGCAACAGCCACGGCTGATCCACTTGAAGAGCCTCCTGGAATTTTATCTCTATTGTGCGGATTTTTAGCAGGTCCAAAATAGCTCGTACGTCCACTCATACCCATCGCAAATTCATCCATGTTCGTTTTACCGATAATAATCATATTTTTATCATTTATTTTTTCAATAACGGTTGCATCATAAGGAGAAATGAAATTCTCTAACATTTTGGATGCACAAGTAGTCTTTCCATCTTTTATAACAATGTTATCTTTGATAGCAATAGGCATAGCAAAAAGAAGATTGTCCACTTCTTTATCTTCTAGTTCTAGAGCTTTTTTAATAGCCCCCTCTTTATCAAGCGATATATAGGCATTTAAATCTTTGTTTTTTTCTACTTCTTCGAAGACATCATTTATAATATCGATCGGTTTAATTTCTTTGTTTTTGAGTTTAAGATTTAACTCTTCGATGCTATAGTTCATATACTTACTCATTAATCATCACCGGAACCTCTACCATATTAGCTGTCTTAGCCGAAGCATTGTCGATTAGTTTTAAACTTTCTTCTTCAGCTCTATCACTTCTCATTTTTACTTTTTCGAAAAACGGAGCAATCATCATCTCTCCATTTATAGTTTTAACTTCTTTTATTTTATCTATTTCTTCTATCAACTTGAAAAGATCAAGCTGATATTTCTCTATCTCTTCTTCACTTAGACTAAGCTTAGCCAGTTTAGCTACGTGAAGAACCTCTTCATTTAATAATTTTTCTTTCATATTACATTAAACCGGCTACTTGTCCGTCTTCCTCCAATCTAATTTTTTCGTAGTTAGGATTTGCTGGTAATCCTGGCATTCTTATGGTCTTGCCCAAAATAACCGTGATAAATCCTGCTCCACTATATATTTCGATACTTCTTACACTTATCTTAAAACCACTTGGTGCTCCCAGTAATTTAGGATTATCACTTAATGAATACTGCGTTTTGGAAATACATATAGGAAGATGCGATAAAGATAATTTGTCGATCTGTTTTAATGTATCTAGAGCTTCTGTACTATAATCGATTTCTCCTGCTCTATATATTTCTTTGCAAACTTTTTCAATTTTTTCTTTAACCGATAATTCATCTTTATAAAGAAAGTTAAATTCATTTTTGTTTTCACAAATTTCAACGACCTTTTTGGCAAAGTCTTCGGCTCCTTTTCCTCCATCGGCAAAACTTTCTGAAATAGTAAAAGTTATGCCGATGTTTTTGCAGTATTGCCTTATTAATTTGATTTCTTTTTCACTATCGCTTTTATATTTATTTAAACATACGATAACATTCTTATTAAACTTTTTTAGGTTTTGAATATGAACTCCTAAGTTAGGTAATCCTTTGATAATGGCTTCTTCATTTTCTTCCTCGATATTTTCCATCATCGAGTTATATTTAAGGGCTTTAGTCGTTGCCACCAGCACTACACAGTCTGGCGCTATATCTGCTTTACGGCATTTGATATCAAAAAACTTTTCTGCTCCTAAATCGGCCCCGAAACCAGCTTCTGTAACTACATAATCTGCTAATTTTTTTGCCAATTTTGTTGCAATTATACTGTTGCAACCATGAGCTATGTTAGCAAATGGACCTCCGTGAACTATGACTGGATTATTTTCTAGACTTTGAACTAAATTGGGCTTTAAAGCATCCTTTAAAATGACCGTCAACGAATCATTTAATTTTAAATCTCTGACATAAATTGCTTTGTCTTCTCGATCATAAGCAACTATTATATTAGCTAGTTTCTCGTTTAAATCTTTAGTATTTTCTGCAAGACAAAAAACACTCATTATTTCGCTAGCTGCCGTTATATTAAAGTTCTCTCTTAAGCTGCGATCATTAACATCGAGACATCTTTTAAAAACAATGGTTTTAATGTCTAATTTATTACCTTGATAGATGTGATTTTCCGCCGCGGCGACAATCAGATTATTGGCCGCTGTAATTGCGTGAAGATCGCCAGTAAAATGCAAATTGATTTCTGCCATTGGTACCATCTGTGAGTATCCGCCACCACAAGCTCCACCTTTAAATCCAAAAACCGGTCCGAGCGAAGGCTCTCGAAGAGCCGCAACAGCATTTTTACCAATGTAATTTAAGGCATCTAAAAGTCCAATGCTAATTGTTGTTTTACCTTCACCATAAGAGGTTGGATTAATCGCCGTGACAAGTATTAGTTTGCCATCTTTATTATTTTTTACCTGACGATAATCAATTTTTGCTATCTCATCACCATAACAATACAGTAACTCTTCCTTTAGACCTAATTTACTAGCTATTTCTTTAATATTTTTCTTTTTACTTAAATTAGCTATTTTTATATCGTCCATAGAGTTCTCCTTTTCTATGTAATTATACTACAATTATATATTTTTTTGTATTTAATATATGTTAATTAGTAATTTATGATATAATTCTATTTAGAATAGGGGAAGTGCTTATGGCTAATGAAGCAGTGGTACTTAGTGCAGCCAATTTAAACACAATTGAAAATAATATTGGGCATTTAGCAGACAACATTGGCCAAGTTTCTTTGAATGTCGTCGAAGTTGATTCTAAAGTAAACGAAGTTACTGCTACAGTCGCATCGATCGAGGAAGAAATTAAAAATTTCATGGTTGAAATAAAAGGCAGCACCATCGTTTCTAACGCTAAACAAAGTATTATGATGAGCCAAGCAGAGCTTGAAAAAAAATTTGGGCATTATGATCTTGTTCGAAGAAAAATAAATGGAATTCTGCAGGCTAGTGATATGCATGCTTTAACTAAAGAAAATCTAAAAAACACAAGTGAAGAGTCACTTATCAACACCCCAAATTATTGGTTATCACCTGCCCTTTCAGCCCTAAGCGCTTGGCTTTTAAATGATAAAATTGCTGCAGAAAAAGCCTTAAGTGAAGCAATGCGCAGAGATGATGAAAAAACTAGCCTACTCTTTTCTTTGATACATGCTAGGGCAGGTAGATATGAATCATCAAACAAATGGTTAAGACGCTATCTTGATATGCAAGATCCACTGGCGATGGAAGCCGTTATTTTAATAGTTCTTGATGCTATTACTAGTGGTGCACTTGGAGTTCAAAGTATAGATCTAGTCAAAGAAAAAATAGAAGCTTGGAAAACGGAATTAGCAAATGCTGATATTAATAAAGATGAAATAAAAAAATTAAATACTTTTATTGGTGATTTAAGATTAGTCGAAGAAGAAAATTATCCTTTCATCAAAGATTATACAAACGAATATGAAAATTTAAATAAGAGTGTTGCTACGACCAAGAGTAAAGGACGAGTTCTTTCTTACTTTAAAAATATATATGAAGAAAAAATTGATGATAATAGCAAAGATAAAAAAATAGATAGAATACTAGATTTATTGGTTTTTAACTTTGAAAATGAAGAATTAGATTTAAAAAGAGATATAGCTAGAAATAAGTTTATCATCGAAGAAAATGGAAATGTTGCTAAGGCCGATGAAAGATTCGTTAAAAGTGAATTTGCCTATGACAAAGCAAGTAACTTTTATAGTCTTTTAATAAGCGTTGCTATAGGTCTTAGAGAAGCTGCTCCAACAGTTAAAAAGCTTGCCGTAGCTTTGTGTAAGGATATTATTATTACAGCTTATGAAGAGATACTTAAAGACACCGGTTTAAAACAAGAAGAATTTATTAAAGTTAATATCAATGAATGGTCAAATGAATTTAAAGATGGTAGCGAAGAAAACCATGCAATAAATAATTTAAATAACTATTATGAAAACTTAATTAAAATTGAAACAACTAAAATAGCTTTATTCGATTATAAGATGCTAATTTCAATAATAGTTGGTATCATCTCTATTTTCTTTATGATCAAAATACCAGCTTTAGCTGTAGCCATCATCGTTGCAGTGGCTGCATTTAACATATATCAGCTAACTACTGCCTTTATGTTTAGAACGAAAATCGAAGAACAGTACAGAAAAAAACTAGATGAAGATGTCTATATTCTATATAACATCATCGCTGAAATAGTCGACTATCGTATCTTATCAAGAAAAGCAAAAAAGATAGATAGTGAATTTATCAGTTTTATTAATAATTTGAATTACCTGGATTATATTAAAATAGATGGACATAGAAAGATTATGATCGGAGGAAATAATGAATAATGAAGAGATTACCCCTATCGAAGAAGTAAAAGAAGAAAAAAATACTGAAATTTTGGTTGAAAAATTACCTGATTGGGATTTGCTTCCTCCATTTGATGTGATAAGGAGGGTAAACAGAAAATGACATATTATGAACTGGTTAATTTTATCGAAGACAGCATCGATAATGCAAGAAATGATAAGTTAATCGAGGTTTTAAACGCTCCGATAAAGTACAGTGGAAACTCACGAATAAGATTATCAAATCATGTTGTTGAAATGATCTCGGAAAGACTTAACACTAAACTCAATAGTTTCATAAAAAAAATCCACAAGGGAGAGATTAGCAATGAAAACTTAGCTATGGAGTTTGCCGAATTAAAAAGAGAGATTAACTACATCGATTCGATACTCTCATCCAAACTACTAATCGATATTAAAGAGCCCCTAAAAGAAAGTATAGTAGAGCTTATCGATTCAATGGAAAAAGGACTTAAAGAAAACAGTAAAAATACGAGTAATACTGAATTATATTCTATTATGAAAAATCTAAATCTGAAAGAAGGTATAAAATGAACTATCAAGAATGTAAAAATGTGATGCTAAGATATATATTAGCTAGAATTCCGTTTATCAGTTTTTCAACTATTGAAAAACAAAGAGCAATAGATATGCTAAGTGAATTAAGTCGCGAGACTAATCTTCCTTTTTATATTCATTCTATGTCTAAAGGAATATATAATTTAACTAGTGGTGAAATAGTTAGTAATGAAAAGAGCATCGGTGGAGCGCTTGACTTTATTGCTGAAACACTTAAGACAAGAGAAAATCAAACCTTTATTTTAAATGATATTAGTGATCTTGGTGAAGATACCTTCACCGCTAGATATTTAGCTGATATTATAAGCACTGCTGATAAACGCAGTTCTGCTGTTATTGTTATAAGTAGTAATAGTATATGGCCTGCGCTTCAACGTTTAGGGATGAACATTGAACTTGATCTTCCAAATGAGGAAGAGTTATTGACCATTATTAAAGATACGATAGCTCCTTATCAAAGTGGAATAAAAAGCGAATGGACAGAAAATGATTATAAAGATGTAGCTAACATCTTACTTGGAATAAGTAAGATTGAAACAAGAAACGTAATATCCTCGTTAATTGCAAAGGGTTCATTAGAAAAAAATGATTTAGTTGAATTAAAGTTTGCTAAAGACAGTCTCTTTGCTGATATAAACGGGTTAGAAAAGATTAAAATCGATGATAATTTGGCTTTTGGTGGACTTGATAATCTAAAAGAATGGTTGGACGAAAAGCATAAACTTATCGATCCAGTTCGTAGAGAAGAAATGAAACGAAGAGGAATAAAAACGCCACGTGGTATCTTGCTTATGGGAGTTCCTGGTTGCGGTAAATCTCTTTCTGCTAAAGCGATAGCTACAATGTGGAAAATGCCTCTTTACTTACTAGATTTTTCTACTATTCAAGGACGATATGTAGGTCAAAGTGAACAACAACTAAAAGAAGCACTCGCAACTGCAAGTCACGTCTCTCCTTGTATATTATGGATAGACGAGATTGAAAAAGGATTATCAGGAGCTGGAGACTCCAGCGGTGTAACCAATAGACTTATTGGACAGTTTTTATTCTGGTTACAAGAAAATAATAAAGACATCTTTGTTATCGCAACTGCCAATAATGTCAATGATCTTCCACCAGAACTGCTGCGTAAGGGGCGTTTTGATGAAATGTTCTTTGTTGACTTACCTAGCGAAGATGAGCGTTTCGAAATTATTTCGTTATATCTTCAAAAGTACCTGAACATCAAAGTTAGCGAAGCGGTTGTTAAGAATCTAGTTAATCTATCAAATACCTTTTCAGGAGCGGATATCGAAGCAGCAATAAGAAACGTTGCCTATCAAACGATTGCCAATGGAAGTAATCTAACGGTCGAAATGATATCTAATTCTTTCGAAAAGACTATGCCGATGTATAAAACTAATAAAGACAAAATCGAAGCTATTAAATCATGGGCCAAAGAACGAACAATACCTGCATCTAAAGGCACAGCACCTACTATTGAAACATTATAAAAGCAAGCTTAGCTTGCTTTTTTCCTTTACACATTATTTAGTCTTCGATCTATTGCCATAACACACATCTCATAGACTAGTTTTGTCTGCTCCGTCTGTGGCATCGAGCTATATATTCGTCCCAACAAATGTTCTTCTCGAACTATTTTTAAACTTTTATTATAGTTTAATTGCTTAATAACTGTAACCATAGAGTTAGCTAGTACTTCGGCTGAGTTCTTTAATTTTTTTCTTTTAACTGTTTTACCATAGATAAAATTCTTCATTAGTTTTTCAGAAATTACTTCGTCGTCAGTATCTTTCAAGTAATCTAATCGGTCTTCATCTTCGCTGGCAGAAATAGCGGCTGCAAGTGACATGTGTGCTAAACGATCGGCATCCATAAGGATTTTAGTATGAAGAGACAGTTTGTTTTCAACAAAGTATGGTAACTCTTTCTCACTATGAAATAAAATCATTTTAACTATCATGTAATAATCATTCTTATCCAGTTCATCTAAAAGACCCTTTTCTCGAATAATCATTACTGCTTTTAAGCCGTGTCCTTCATCTCCATAACTAAATTTACCTATATCATGAAAAAGTGCTGCTACTGCAACCAAAAAGCGATATTTATCATCTAGTTTATCGGCAATTGCTAAGACATATCTTTCCACTTCTAAAGAATGTATTTTCTTTTGCATAATTTCTCTTTTATCTTTAGCGTTTTCTGCGGACATAATCATATCATTCATATAATTGTTAAATTTTTCTTCGTATGTTTTTAAGCGATGCATAATCATCCTCCATATATAAATGTTAACATATTAAGAAGAAATTTAGTATATTTCGTTTTATTACTTTACAAAAAAAAGAAACTTGCGTTTCTATTTCTTTTTAGGATTTGTTTTCTTTTTTGTTACATTCTTTTTAGTTGCTGGTTTTTTAACTGGGGCTTTTTTAGCTGAAGTTTCTTTCTTTTGAGCTCTTTTTGATGCCCTGTTTCCACCGACTAACACAGTTCCAATTAAGTAACCAAGGGTTGCTCCAATTGCTACTCCGACTGCTAAGACAATATTAATTTCCAATTTAGCTTCTTGCGTTACAAAAAATAAATACGCAAATAATGTTCCTATTACCAATCCTATGAGCATCGCATATGCAACTATCTTTTCTTCCTTTTTATTCAATTTCATATTTTTCTCCTTATTATAAATACATTGTACTACAAAGAATTGAGTATTTGTAGTACTTTTTTAATTTATGTATATAATTGACATTATTAATTTAAACTTTAGTTGAAAGTTCGATGATTAAATCATAGTTGTCATCTTTTGCCATTTTGTTCTTTTTAATGATTCCACATTTATCACAAGTATAGATTATTTTCATTTGATCTTTAGTAGCTTTCTCAAAGCCAGTAGGTTTAAGTAGTCCACGACAGTTGGCCATTCGATCGCCCGGATTGTTATCAGCATGCAACGAATATAAACAATAAGGACAGTGATCGCGCGCTGTGTAACCAAGGGGTTTGACTTCTTTGCCACAGTTTTGACAGAAAAACTCTTCATCTATCATTGTAAAAAGTTTCTTTTCTGTCACTATTTAGCTGCCTCGATAAGGGGTTTTAAACTATCTAAATCGACAAAGTTTACTTTCTTACCATAAGTATCGATAAAGACTGCAACTTCATCAGTTTTCTCTTCGTCTTTAATCGCTTTTGCTCTTAAATAAACCATCTTCATCATGAAAGAATGAAGTTTCGTTATATTACCGTAATCTATTCCTCCACGTAAATGGAAAATTCTAGCTTTAGTCATAACTTCGGCTGGAATAAGTTTAGCTATTCCTTTTTTAATATTAGCAGTGTTCTTTTGATCTTTTGGATCAGATAGTCCAACACTAGCAATAATTATTTTCTTATCCTCTATACCGGGAACTGATTTAAATGTTTTGTTTAAACCTAGCAAACCGCCGGCAAAAACGGCCCCCAGATAAACAATCTGTTCATATTGATCTAAATCTTTAGCATCATCAAAAGTATAGGCTTTAACTGCTAGCTTTTTAGCTAGAGCATCGGCATATTTTTTGGTTGAACCATATTTACTTCCATATACTATAATTGTTTTCATTATTTTTCCTTTCTTCTTAGATTTTTATCGTTTGTAAAGTGCTTGGCTGCTCTATATATCGGATCTATATTAGGGTTATAACTATTCTCCATGTTATAACCAAATTCTGGGGCCAAACCCTCATCAAATATTAACATAAGCGATGTGTCATATACTTTTTTATCTTTGACTACCCAAGTATGTTCTCCTTCAGGACTATTCTTAGTACCTATTATCGGAGACAATGTACCACCGCATATGTTGCAGTGATTAAAAGCATAACTTAATTGGATTGAACAAGTAGTGCAACCACCGACGTTGTATCCTTCTCTAAAGATATCGACAGTCGATGGAATAATACGGTGATTCTGTTCATCTAATGCTTCGAATATCTCTTCACCAAAGAACTCAGCCTTCCCATTAAATAAAGCTTTTTCAAGTGTTTCTGCAAATTCCGGATTATTCTGACTGATGTTTTTTATAAAGTCAAATCCTTTATATTCTCTATATCTTTCATCTATGAACTTATCAATTTCAAGCATTCGTTTTTCTTCGCTCACTTTCGTATATTAAAATATTTGCTGATATATCACCAGTTACATTAAGTGTTGTATAAGCCATGTCTAATAGTCTATACATTCCACTATAAATGCCGATAAATATCAGTGGTATCCCAAGCATCGATAAATATGTTGCTCCGAGCACTATTCCGCCATTAGGAATACCTGGGGCTGCCATATTGATAAATGTTGCTCCAATAATCATAAAGAAGTATGTCCCTAACGTTATATCCATTCCAACTAAACTGCTAGAAAACAAAGCTAATAGCGAAAAAGATACCGCCCCACCACACATGTGAATAGTACATCCTAGTGGTACGACAAGATTTGTGATCTTTTCTGGAATACCAAATTCTTTGTTACAAGTTCTAATCGTGTATGGAAGCGTAGCTGCTGACGAGCAAGTACTTGTCGTAATGAGCCACACTTTAGATACTTTTTTAATATATTCTAAAGGTTTAACTTTAGCATAGAACCATACCGGTAAAATCATTATTAGAATTAAAGTTAAAACGCTAGCTAGATAAGCCATACCTATGTACTTAGCTCCCATTCCAACAATCGTAGCACCGTGCTGAGCAACTGTATTTGAAACAAGGACAAAGACTGCAGCCGGAGTTAAATACATAATATATTCAATTAATTTATTAAATATATCTTTTATCCCTTCAAGGAAATCTACAACTGGCTTAGGATTATCAATCTTACTTGCTGCTAGCCCAAAGAAAGCAGCAAATAAAATAAAAGCAAAGATAGCATTATTTTTTATCATATCGACAATATTATTAGGAAACAAACTGACAATAATATCACTTATTTTAATATTTGTCGTTTGACCCTCCCATACAAGCAAGTCTAGATTATCTATTTTAAAATTAGCAAAATGATTTACTGCCATATAGACAAGTGAACTAAGTAAAAAGGTAAGTACAAACATTACAATGAATATCGCAATAGTCTTAGTTAATGTTTTAACCTTAGCATTTTTGCTACTGTATATTGTTAATGAAATACTAGCAAATATTACTGGTATGATAATAAATCTTAACAAATTTACATATATTGTACCGATAAAACTTATTTCTTTAACTTCTTCTGGAATATAGATTCCTGCTATTATCCCAAATATTAATGCGGTAATTACCCAAAAATTAAATTTTCTCTTCATATATACTCCTAATAACTATTATACTACATAGTTAGCTTTTTAATCTTTTCTTTATCCATAAATGTTTTTTCAAGAGTGTTTGTCACAATCTTTTTAGACATGTCGTATTCGTGACCGAGCTTTTCAAAAATATTCTGTACATTAAAATTAAGTTCATTTAAATAATATTCATCTGTCATTGCTAAAGCTGCCCTTATAAAGTGTGTTCTAATAAGTGAATTAACTTTGTTTTTTTCTTCGACATAATCACCGTTTTCCAGTTCCATTGTATAAGAAATATGTTCAACAGCTTTATCGACTCCATATTGGCTCTTAGTGTATTCGTAAGAATCAATATCGATATCAAAGTACTCTGCCGATCTTTCAGTATCCAAATAAACAGTAAATAAACCGTTGAACTTACTAGCTAACATTTCTGCTTCTATTTCAGGATTTATATAGGCAAATCGATACTTTGTTTCGATTAATTTTTCTTTGGCTTCTTTACTAGTTTTAATTGATTGATTTAAAACATCAACAAAGATATGCTTATATTCATTATCTAGCGAATCTTTTATCTTAATTAATCGAGCTTTATCTATGCCATATAATTCATCTATTTCGGCTAATCTTTCGTCATCATTTAA
>CAZVUK010000008.1:0-11143 GCA_964630225.1 uncultured Muribaculaceae bacterium | reverse complement strand
ATCATTTAATCTTTCTTCTTTCATATTGCCTCAATAAATATAAATATTGTGCTTATTATACCAAAAATAATATAAAATAGTTATATATATTTAAAATAAATGATATAGTTTATACAAGAGGATAGTATGGAGAAGATTAATAAAAAACATTGGCTTATTATAATAGTTATTGCCTTTGTATCGGCATATTTTTATAATAGTTATTTTACTTATATTCCATCTAATAAAAACGTTGATAAAAAAAGTAAGTTTTATATTAACGATCTGTATCAAAGTGATGGGAAATTTTATAAATTACTCAGTGGTGGAGAACAAAAATTTTATGACGACATTATCAAAGCTTATAAGAAGTTTAATCATAAAGTTAAATTAGATGTAAGTAACTATAGATGCAGAAGCGTTCGATCGTGTGACGTTAATTTTATGAAAGCACTTAATTATATAATGCTCGATCATCCAGAATTATTGCAACTAGCTGGATATGGATATTCATCTTCAAACAGGGATTCACGCGAATTAAATGTTATTTTGTCATCTGCTTTAATTTATAAACAACAGTATCATCTGGGAATCAGAAAAATTAGAGTAATTATGGAAAAAATCAAAAAAGATACAGACAAAATGATCGATAAAGAAAAAGTGCGTTATGTATATGAGTGGATTGGAACTAATACTAAATATGATAAATTGTTTACTGCTGCAAGTAAAAACCAATCAGCTTACAGCGCACTTGTTAGTGGAAGCGGAGTTTGTGCAGCTTATGCTAAATCCGCCCAAATATTATTCCAGTATTTAGGAATAGAATCATATATGGTCCACGGAACAACAGATGCTGGATATCATTTGTGGAACATCGTCAAAGTAGATGATAATTATTATTTTTTTGATGCAACGGTTGCTAGTAGCATCTCAAAAAATAGCGATTGGTATTACAAAGGATTAACACAGAGCTTTATGAGCGGTTATAGTATGACTGAGAAGGATCTTTATCCTAAAACTAGTGCCGAAGAATATTTATTAAATTAATTATCAAACTGTAATATGTTATTAGCAAAGAGACCATCACTACCAAGATTAACTGTTTGTTTTTGAACTTTGATATCTTGAAAGTTAGTTGTTTTTCCATCTGTCTTGTATAAGGCATCTAATCTTTCTTGCCATGCACCTTCTTTTGATTGAGATGGTTTGATATTATCTTGGTTTTGTGGTATATTTTGAGTAGAAAAAGAACTTGTGTCGTTAGCGGATTGGCCGCTAGTGATACTGGTTCTTTTTTTACTGTCATAAACAACATTTAAAGTCCCATTTTTAAGATTTTTTTTCAAATAATTATCTAAATGATCTTTCTCATAAAGAGATTTTATTTTGTTAGTGTCAATTTCAACATGATTGTATTGACCCTTATCTTCAATATATAAAGGAGTAATTATCTTGTTTCCTTTATTATCATATTGAGTAGTTAAAGCAATATAATCTTTTCCGTTTTTATGTTTGAATACTTTTTCCAGGTTATCTAAGCTATCTATGGGTTTTAAAAATTTTTGCACTCCCAGTTCATGATAATTAGCTCTGTTATCTTATTTTCCAAGATTTTTAGCATCTTGTTCTGATAATATGTTACTTAACACATGATTGCTGTTCATAAGCATTGGTAAATCTTGCCAATATTAATAAGTTGTTTGAGAGTATAATCTCTTAATTTTATAGTCTGAGATGTATCATATTTCCCTTGTAATAAAAGATTGATATCATTTAAAGCATTGTCACTGACATGATAATTAGTTCTATCTCCTGAATCAATCTTTTCATTATTTCTATAGGCCTCTTCAAACCTTGCTCTTATATCTTGTAAAAACCTTGTAAAAATCTTGTAAAAACCTTGTATATTCTTTATCTTGTGACTTAAACAGTTCTTCTTATCGTCTAACCATCTAAATATTTTTTTGGAATAAGTTAGGTTTTTCCATTGAAAGCTTATTGATAAAGTTTTGGTCTCCTAACATTTGTCCTAAAATATCATTAACTGCTTCATTATCTATATTAAGTTCACTCATATCTAGGTTGTTCTCTTTATAGTAATTAGTATATATTTCAGTTAGATTAGCTCTTGCTTCCTCAAAGCCTGCTTTTCCCTTGTCATAATCTAGAACTGTTTGCTTTAAATCTTCATATAAGCTTTGTCCTTCTAAATCGTGTCCTAGTTCGTGTATTAAAGAAAGCTCTAACTCTATTAGAGTTAGGATTTAAAATAATTACTCTTTGACCATTTCTATTAACATATATACCATTGCTAGTTACTTTATCATCGAACTCTGTAGCTATACTTCTGTTATTATTTTATATGTTTAATGCATAAGAAAAAGCCTATAAAATAAGGCTTTCATATTATATGGCAGGAGAAGAGGGAATTGAACCCCCATCAAAGGTTTTGGAGTTTTTATTGATTCTTAGTCTAAATTAGTCAAAATTCGTTAAACCTTGTATTTATTGAATTTTTAAAAATTAAATTCATCAATCTACGCTAATTTAAGTCGATTTTAAAAACCATTCTGCCTCCAGTTTGCCATTTTCAAGGGTCTTTTTGCACATTACACATGGCAAATTTCATGATAATTTAGTACTCCTGCCATTTTACTATAAAAACTATATGATTATTAGAATTTTAAAGGTTCTTTTTTTCGTGTAGATAAAATTCACTTCTGTTTAATCCATTATAAGAAAAGATTATTGCTACTTAAAATAGTTTGGGTTGCTCATAATTTAATTTGTCTTTCTTTGGTGCTTTTACACAGCTAATTATTTCATTAATACCAACTTCGTCTAAGTCAATTTTGTTTTTAATCAAAGCATTTTCGTTTTCCATTAACTGAAATACTGGTTTTAAATCTTTTAAAGATTTATTAACAGCTATCATAGTACCACTATTTTCTTTTGCTTCAATAACTAAAATACTATTGCTTAAAAAACTTTGTATCCTATCTCTTTTTACAAAACAGTACTTGTCAATTATACTCCCAACAGAATATTCGCTTACCAAACAACCGTTATTTTTGAGAATTTCTTCAGCTAAAAGTTTACTAGCAGCCGGAGCAATTTTTTTTAAATCAGAAGGCAATACGCCTATCGCCTGTCCTTGTACAGACATCACTCCTTTATGTGCTTCAGAATCAACTCCTAATGCTAATCCGCTAACTATTGGAATGTTTTTTTTGGCAAACATTCTACCTGCTTCAAAAGCTCTTGCAAGACTTTTATCACTAGGCTTTCTTGTCCCAATAATTGCCAAGCTATCCACATTTAGCAACTCTACATTTCCTTTATAATACAGGTACAACACCGGATCAGAACTAGCATATAATTTTCGAGGAAAGTTTTCATCAAATATTGTAATAATTTCTATCTGATTATTTTTATTTTGTGAAATTTCAATTTCTGCGCTTCTTAAATAATTTTCGTAATTCTCATAATTTTCATCCGATAAAAAGGTAACTAATTTTTTTTTGAAAACGTTTAAATCAAAATTAGATTCTTTAATGTATTTTAATAATTTAGCTGGACCTACATTTTTACATTTTAAAGTTGCTATTATATATTTACTTGATTCTTTCATTATCAATACCTCCTAGTTCTTCCAATAGTGACTATAACCACACTTTTTGCTCCTGCTTCTAATAATTTCTTTTTACAAGCCTCTACACTAGAACCTGTTGTATATATATCATCCAATAACAAAACCATTTTATTTTGAATAATTTCCTTATTTTCTATTTCGATAGAATTATATTGTCTTGTAACTGTTCTAGGAACCATATTACTTGATGAACGCTCAATTGTTCTATTCCTTAAAATTACATTCGCCCCATTAATTATATTAGAATTATTTTCGTTATGTTTTTTTAAAACAACTATCATACGCGATATAGATGAATTGTTTTGTTTTGATGCCACACTAGAGGGAACACAACATAAAACTAACTCTAACAAATTTTTAATAAGTTCTTTTAGTACATATTTTTCCACTATAGAGACATATTTACTAAAAATAGAATAATTTATATTTTCAGGATAATCAAAAGCTCTTTTGAATTCAATTATTTCAGAAGATATTGTACCAATTTTATCCCACTCATTCGGATTGTAGTAAAATAAATAATTAATTTTATCAAACATTACTCGGCCTGTTTTTGTAATTAAATTTTCATAAGATGAATTATAGTTACTTGCCAACCTTTTGTTATAAGGAGTTGAGAGGAATTGTTCATAAAATTTTAGCACCACTTTTTTTTCCAATAACTTAAACCTAATATTATATTCGGGTTTAAATATCCAGTTTTTCAATGAAGGTTCTAAATCTACTATCCATTCTAAAATAGGAGCACCGTCACTTAATTCATGCACCGAAAATTTTTTTGGTTCTTCTCCTTCAAATTGAATTACAAAATAACCAGAACTTTTCTTATAGTCTATCTTTTTCATATAAACCTCCCCAAAATAAAATATATTAATATTATAACATTAATAACTTACATAAAAAAAGAGGTAGTTGAATTATAAATTTTCTTCTATCTCTTTTAATTTTTGTTCAGTTAATTCTAAATTTTCAAATAAAATTAAAATGCTTTCAAGTTTTTCTTTTTTCCCTTCAGAACTAAGATCAATAAATTTATTATACTCCGCTTCATATTCTGCTTTTTTAGTTTTATCTTTATGATGAAAAACATAATCACAACACATCTCTAGTTCAATCATATTATTTAATGCAGACATGGTAGATAAATTGCTTGAAAGCAAATCTATTCTATTTATCTTATCATTTAATAAGCTCTTTAGCTTATCCATAGACGATGTTTTTTTACCCAAAGAGGTAACGATAATAACTCTAATGTAATTTTGAAAAATTCCCCTTAGAATTTCAAATTGATCTTTCATATCTGCCTTATCATTGATTCTTTTTGACATTTCTAACATAACATCGCTTATAATATTATTTCTTGCGAATATTTTAGGATAGGATTGACCTTTTTGATTTTTATCCATAAATTTTTTAATTTTCTTTTCAAAGGTGTCGATATAAATTTTATTATCTATCGCCTCAACTTGAACTCGCTCAGCTTTTTCCAAAGTTTCTTTTTCTAAAATCTCTTTTTTTAATTCCTTTATTTCAAAATTTGTTCTATTAACCTCATCATCTGTCTTTTTGAACTCTTGAACCTGCTGTTCTAATTCCTTGCTTATCTTATCTGTTGATTCTTCTTTTTGTTTTAGATTTTTTAATTCTTTCTCTTTACTCTTAATTTCCTTTTTCATTTGTGCTAGATGACTATTTTTTGTTTCTATTTCAACAGACAAAGTTTCTCTTTTTTCACTTATATTAGATATTTCTTCGTTTATTTTTTTTATTTTTGCTATAGATTCTTTTTTTAATTTTATCTGTTCTTCATATAAAACAAAATCAGGTTTATTTTTATCTTCATAATAATTATCTTTTATTAATCTACTTAATAAGTTTAAATCAAAATATTCTATATATTCATCTGAAACATTGATATTAACTTCGCTAAATATGCCTCTTTCTACCCCATAATCATAGTTGTAAAAAATTTCCACAGGTATGTTGTAATTACATTCACATACGCTTTCTAAATCTTCAATGTTAAATTCAATTGGATTAATTATAGAATGTTTTAGAGATCTTTTAGTTGCATTTTGTACTTTTCCTTCTAACACGATTTTTGCTAATTCAGAAACATATAATTTTTTAACTTCTTCTAATAAATTTTTTTCTTCCTTTTTGGTGCTAGTAAACTCACTCTTTTCCGCTAAGTTAACAGTAAAAATTGACCTTATATCCGGAAAATAAATGAAATCTAAATCATCTTTTCCGAAGGCAACATTAGAAAGTAATATTCTTTTATCCTTGTCATCAAACTTGAATTTAGACTCCTCATTCAAGTAGTAGTGATTATCAGCAACAGAAATTAATTTTAATTTATTTAATTTTTCTATAAATACACTAACCATTTCTAACTTAATATTAAGCATGGTTGATATTTTTATACAAAGTTCTTCGTTAGAATTTGCTGATACTTTATTGTTCAATAACAAAATAATATGTTTTTGATAAAAATTTAATTTCTTGCCACCTCTTACCGGAATATCTTTCTTTGTGAAAATGATGGCTTTTAACGGGAATTTAATATTTCTGCAATATAAATTATTCACCTTTATTTTCACCTCCAATTAAAAACATATCTATCTCATTATCAATATAACTTTTCGCATTAAATTGACTGGTTTTTTCATAAAGAGTCGGAATAATTGTTTCATATACAACAGCTCTTTCAACTTCTGATTGACTAGAATTTTTATTTAACGATGAAGTCATTGCTATAGAATTTAGTTTTTCAAAATTGCCGACTGTTATCAGTTTATCTTTAGCCCTCGAAATAGCCACGTTAATTCTTCTTACATCTTCAATCCAACCGGTTATCTTTTCAGTTCTAACAAAACTTAAAACAACCAAATCAAATTCCTTGCCTTGAAAATTATCAACTGTTCCTAAACTAACTGAAATACCCAACTCTTTCAATTTAGATTTTTTAGTTAAAATACTATTATTTAATTTTGTAATTTGCTTTCTATAAAAAGAAATCAAGCCAACACTACTAATCTGAATTTTGTTTTCTTTTTTTAATCTTATCAAGCAATCTAATATATTACCAATAACCTCTATCTCTTTTTCATTGTAAGAACTACTTTCATCTTCTTCTTTTTTTTCAATTCCATCGCATTGAATGCTTAAAATATTCGAATAATTTAGAAATGGATTAACGAATTCTTTTTTTCCATCCACTAATTCAAATCCGGGAATCGCATCATAAATGGATTTGACAAGATCAAATATATCCTTTCCCATTCTATATTGTTTTTTTAACACACCAATTATAGATGAATTATCAAAATTGTTATTACCGTTTTCGAATCTGATATCTACTTCTTTTTTGATCAATTGACTAAAATTAGACTTATTTAGAGTTGTCCAATCTGCTTGATTTAAAAAATCAACAGGAATCTTTGAATCAAAAACAGGATCCAATTGTAAGTAGTCTCCTAAAAGAATTAATTTACTAGTTCGTGGTAACGATACAATTAAATCTGCAATATTACACTTACTGGCTTCATCTACAATAATATAATCAAAATTTATTTCTGTTGTTTTTAGTAATTTTGCAACCTGACTTGTCGACATAGACAAAATAAATCCATCTCCATTGTCTTCGCACTTAAATAATCTATCAAAACTACTATCCCCCAACATTACTTCTTGAAAGGAAGCATCATATTCGCTACTTGTCACATCATTATTAAGTTGTGATATCTCACTTAGATAGCTATAAAATAAACTATCATCTCTATGCATATTTTTGATTGAATTATATTCATTTAAAAACGTAGACAGTTCTTCTTTTTTAGATAAAACATCATAATTTTGTTTTTGAGATATTACGATTTCTTCGGATAAAGATAGCAATTTTATATTTAAATAATCAATTTCACTTTTAATATTTTTAATATTAGAATTTAAATGTTCTTTCAACCTAGAAAAAACAATTTTTGCATTATTACTAATTTCACTCGTGTCATATTGAGATAATAAAACTGAATTTTTTTCTAATAACTTTAAATAATCTTTTTTTGTTAATCCAGAAATTTTCACCAGTGAAAAAGGATTAAATTTGTTAAATAATAATTTTTTCAATTTATTTGTATTTTTATACTCTTTCAAATAATTAAGACCGTCTATGTCTTTGATTTGTGATTTAGATAAATCATAATTTAATAAATAATCAATTCTGTCTGATATTGTCTTTTTTTGTTTAAATTTCTCATACATTTTTTGAGCATAAAAATATTTCCCAACACCATCTCCTAATTCGTTCTCATACAAACGGGAAAATTCCAGATTAATTTCTTTGTTAGCAAATTTCATATTATTATTAGGGCTTTTGACTATTAATTCGATATTTTTTTCTAATTCATCATCCAATTTTGTTTTTAAAGTTTCCAGCTCGTTTAGTTGAAAATCCATGTTTTTAAGAGATGTTTCAATTTCGATTTTTCTACTTTCCAAGAGAGCTAACTCATTCAATTTTTGTTCATAAAAACTATATAATTCTTTCAACTCAACAAATAATAAATCACTATCTATTAGTTTATTATTATATTTAAACTTCTCCAAAACTTGATTTTGTAAATAATTTATTTTATTTTTTGATGTTTCTTGATGATATTTTGGATCATCCGCTCTAATAGTAGTAAAACTCTTAATAATTAACTCTTTTTCACCTTTAATTCTCTCAATTATATTTGTCCTAGCCACGTGCACATTAGAAGTAATTAGAATTCTTTTGTTAAGCGCATTCAGTTCTTTAACAACTGTAGATATTATCTCTGTCTTTCCTGTCCCTGGTGGACCTTGAACAAGAAAAAAATTATCCATATTCATTATTTTATCTACAACAAGAGCTTGCTCATCATTTAACTTTTGATATCTTTTTTTCAATTCCTTTATATTCTTTTCATCAGGAATATATGTGTCTGAATCAAGCATACAATCATCATCTAAGACATTTTCTATTAACTCTGGGTTACATACCTCATTATTCAAAACAGAATCTAATCCTAGTATAACTCTTCTTACTAACTCTATTTGTCCAACAATATTCTCACGAATTATAATGCTAGTAAAATTTTTGTTTATCATTTTTTTTAAAGCCCATTCTATGTCTTCGTCACTTTGCAATACAACAATGTCACTATTGATTTCATAGTCGAAATCAATAGCAGCTCTATGAAAAATTTCTTTTTTTCTTTCACCACGAATATATTTGCACTCTACATTCTTATTACCATCAAAAATATGTTCATCGGACAAATTATATTCTTCTTGGTTTTCTTTTTTTGTTAACATTGGCTGTTGTGCAATTAGATATGTTGATTTTAAATTTCTGGTCTGTTTAATTTTAACCGGTAAATAGATTTGATCACTTTCTGCTATATTTTCCCAAAAATCAATATTTTCTCTAAATTCCTTCAAATCAACTTCTGCAACTACTTCTTCAACTGCACCAGCTAAATCTGAAAGGAGTATCTCGTAATAATTTTTCCATCTAATTAATTTATCTTTACTATAATTGCTTTGCAAATCCACCGAAACCTCTATATCATCAGCTATTTTTGATATTAAATGATTTTTCGTACTGCTAATTTCTAAATTTAAACGTGAATAGTCTTCTTCTTCAATATGCGATTTAATCTGTTCCATGCCGTATTTATTTAATCCTATATTTAAATACTGCTCACTCGCCTGATCTATTAGCAACGAAATAATAAATTCGTTTTCATCATAAGAGGGCAATGAGTTGCTTATTTCTAAACTGGCTATTTCCAATTTGTACACCAAACCATTATTTTTTAATTTTATTGTTTTAGTTCTTCTCTCATCACGATTAAAGTTTTTAAGTTTTCCTTTCAATATTTCTTTTGAAAAAAAAACAAACTTTGTAAATCATATACACTTACTGATACATCTCTCGTATTATTATTTATAATAAATTTTTCATCCGATTTATTATTTGTATAAAATATCATACTTACTTCTCCCTTTTAATCTTTTAAAGATTTACCATGACCATCTCAAAGAGTAGTTATATGACTTAATTATATCATGTAAAGTGTGGAACATAAAGGAATAAAATGCCAAAATTCCCTTCTTTACTTTTTTTATTATTTAAAAAACACTAAAATTTACCTTTGCTATTTTCCAAAACTTCTTTTAATAAAATTTATATTAATTACTAGACCATATTCTTTTTTATATATTCAAAGATTCTTTTTATTCATGTAGCTTTGCAATTCTTCTATATTAAACTTTTCATATGAAAAAAACTTATTACTATTCTTTTTTAACATATCAATAAAATAATCAGATTCTTCTTTATTTAATTTTTCTAATATACCACTTATTTTATCTAATTCGCGATCTTCACTTCTTAAGTATTTTGAGACTTTTTCTCTTACGTCTTCATAATCATCAAAAGTGATTCCTTGATCTATTATCTTTTCTAAAAAATTAAACATTCTATCTTTATCGTTTGTAAATTCTTTATTAGTTGTTATTGAGAGTATAATTTCTAAAGGAATTTCATTTTCTTCTTTATTTTTATATCCATCATATAAGGTAGTCTCAAGCTTACTAGTTATATTCTGATCATCTAATCCATTAATAAATGTTTCTGAAAAAACTATCATCTCTTCTTTATTTAACTTTTTCATTGCAGATACTATTTTATCAATGTATTTATTTAGATCTTCTTCTTTTGATATCTTCTTTATGACATAATCTTCTACCTTAGATGTAGTACTTTTAGTTGGAGCACTATACCTTATTTCATATGTAGGTGTTATTATTGGTAATGGTACACTTTCATATTTTATTCTCATTAAGTTTAGTGTACTGAAAATTTTTTTTACTTCTTTACTCATTTTAGAATAATCATAAATACTTATTAGTGTTGCGTCTAATAATCTGTTTGTCATAAAATCCCTCCCTTGTGGTACAAAAAAAGAGGCTACTCATCTTATCGATAATAGTCTCTTTTAATTAAATTATTTGCTGTAATTTTCGATTTTAGGGGACAAAAAAGCGCCGTTGGTTTTATTTTTAATTTAAACAGTGAACGCGATTTATATCTTTCCATACGATTCCCCCTTATGTAATCGTTCTACAACAAGGAACTGCTATAAATTGTTTTATATAATAATGGAAATTAATGTAAAAATCAAGTATTTTATAGCAAAAGCAAATAAAAAGAAGTATTTTTATCTCAAAATACTTACAATTTTGTTACTTTATCACATTATAGCACTTGACAAGCTATTTGTGTTACTTAAGTTTTCCGACGAAAATCCGATAGAAATCCGATGAATTTCATTAGTATGTGGGTCTGTTTGCATAAACTTAAAAAAGAAAAACCGTTTAGTTATAAGGCTAAACGGCCGATTTTTAACTGGCAGGAGCGGAGGGAATCGAACCCCCAACCAAGGTTTTGGAGACCTTCATTATACCATTTAACTACGCTCC
>CAZVUK010000007.1:0-41480 GCA_964630225.1 uncultured Muribaculaceae bacterium | reverse complement strand
TCAAATTGGGAAAATGGTAAGAATTTACCTGATGTATCTTTTTTTAAACCATTGTGTAATGAATTAAATATTACAATAAATGATTTGTTAAGTGGTGAAAAGGTAGAAAAAAATTTATACCAAGAAAAGTTAGAAGAAAATGTTTTTTCCGTTATATCAAATGTAAATACTAAAATTACACGAATAAGAAGAACAATTATTGTTTTAGTATCAATAATAGTTATTGTTGTTTTAACATTAATACTTGTTGGAAATCATAGAGTAATTTTAAACTATGATGAAAATAGAATGTATGTTGAAGAAAGAGATAATCAATTATTTTTTACCACAAAAGATTTATGTACCGTCTATAGTGGCAACATTAATCAATACTCTATAATGGATGATAATGATTATGAGATCATTTTTTTGAATTCTAAATGTTCTTATAATGAAATAGTTAAGAAATCTATTTATAACGGAAATAGTTATAGATACTATCCAATAACTATCAATAATAAAGAATCCAAAAAAATAAAAATATACTATACTGATTCAGGTATAAATAATATTAAAAATACATCAAAAAAACAACTAGATGAATATATAAATAAATCAGTATTGCTATATGAAAAATGACCGAATAAATAATTATTATTATGAGTTTTTACAAATAGTTAGCATTTTGATATTTGTGGTATAATAGAATTGTAGGAGGATCTATGAATAAAGGAATAAAAATAGCCTTGATTGTTATCGGTGCTGTAGTAGGAATTATTGTACTTGATACAATACAAGCTCTAGTATTTAATAATAATCCAATAATTGGAAGTCAAACTAAATGTAGAAGTAAAGAAGGAATCTTTGTTACTACTTATCATTGTGAAAATGGTAGAAATATAACAAAATTGAAAGATTCTACTTGTAGTACAGAAACAGTTTGTAAAGAAACGATAATCAAAGACTATTATATTGAAGCTAAAGATCTACAAGAAAGAATCAATGAGTATTTCACAAGCGAAGAAGCTGACTTATCAAATTATGCACATAGTTATATAGATGGTAATAATAAAGTAATTGTAGGATTAATTGATAATACTGAAGATAAACAAAATGAATTTCTAGATAGAGTATTTACTAAATGTTGTGGAGCTGATTATATTAGATTTATAAAGGATAACAATTTAATTGAATTTAAAGAATCCAAAGAAATATTTGAAGCAAAAATAATTGAAGCAAAAGAAAATTCTATAACAGTTGAAGTGCTAAAAGATTGCCAATCATTTAAGGTAAAAGATAAAGTTGTTGTAAAAATAACAAGACCAACAAATGGAACAAACGATTTCTATGTTAAAGGTAATAATATAAGAATAACCTTTAATGGAATGGTAGAAACATCTAATCCACCACAAATTGGTGCTGTAAAAGTAGAATTAATAAGTTAATCGGAAGATTAAGATTTTAGGATAAAGATTAGAAAGAAAATTTCTAGTCTTTTTTCATTATTCTAAATTTAGTAATATTATGTACAATTGGTAATCTTAAATATAGTATAATAATTTAAAATAGTGATAAAAAATACAGTGAACCAATAGTATGTTTACTTTTGTTTCTAATTTGATATGATTTTTATGTATTGTAGGAGGAAAAATATGAACCAAGAAAAGATTGGAAAGTTTATAGCTGAATTAAGAAAAGAAAAAAAACTAACACAAGAAGAATTAGCAAATAAATTAGGAATAACAAAAAACGCAGTTAGTAAATGGGAACGTGGTTTAAGTATGATGGATGTATCATTGTTTAAACCAGTCTGTGAAATATTAGAAGTAACTATTGTAGAATTACTAAATGGTGAAAGAATTAAACAAGATGATATGAAAATAAAAGTGGATGATACAATAAGGAATACCATTGAGTATACAAATAAAAAAATAAAAAACAATAAAGTAAAAAGTATACTTTTAACAACATTGGTTATTGCTATATTATGTACTGGAATATTTTTTGGTTATAAATTTGTATTATTAAGTAAATATACTTTAGAAAAGCCTGATAATGTTGGGGAAATTGTTAAAGGATTAAAAAATCAAAGAGAAATTAAAATTAATAAAAGAACCATTTCAGAAGACGAGTATTTTACTATTGAAAACTTTAAAATAAGGAATGATTTTAAAGATTGTGAGCTTACTAATACAGTTGGAGAAGATATGGCTATTAGATCATATACATATAAATGTGATGATAGTGGAATGACTATTGGTATTGGTAATGATAGTTTAACTCTAAATAATGCTTTTGCTGCTGAAGATGTTACCTTTTTTGCAGATGAAAATTCAAAAATAAATCCGACTGCTTTTAATTCTGCCGATAGAAAATTCTTTTTATTAAAAAATGATATAAATAATGAAGTTGATTTTTATAAATATGTAGCAGATAATTATTATAAAAAGAACGATATTTTTATGGATAAAAGAACAATGATGGAAAATTATGCATTTAATTTATTTACTTCAATTGCTGTGCCAAAAGTAGATGAATTTATAATCTTAAAAGGAGATTATCAAGGATATGTCTTTAAAATGTTTAAAGATGGGCTTCAAGTTACTCAGATAACTATATTAAGGGATGGAGAGACATTTGGATTATTAACTAATGATCAAAGATTCAAGGACGATAATTATATAATAGATATAATTGGTACAATAGAGATACAATAATGCTCGGAAGATTAAGATATTCCGAACTGATAAGTAGGTAAAAAATACCTGCTTTTTTATGTTATAATATTATTTAGGTGATATATGTGGGATTAATAGATAGCGCAATTGATGCATTTAGATTTAAAGATACAGTTTTTTATAAAGAAAATAGTGACTTACAAAGCAAATATGATGCCTTAAAAAAGTTGAATGAAGAATATCCAAATAATGAAGAGCTATTAAGTGAATTATTTATAGTTAAAAAAGGGTTAGACGGAGAAAATGAAATAGCCTACCAATTAAAAAAGGCACATATTGGTATGTATGTTTTAAGAGACATAAAAGTTAAACACGAAGATTTAACTGCACAAATTGACTATGTTATTATCACACCTGTATATACTTACTATGTTGAATGTAAAAATCTTGTTGGGAATATAACAGTAACTGACAAAGGAGACTTTATTAGAGAGTTTACTATTAATGGCAAGAAAATTAAAAAAGGAATGTATTCTCCATTAAGACAAGTTGAAGCTCAAAGAGAAGTAATAAGAAAAATATGGGAAAGTAATTCTTCAGCTATTAAGAAGGTCTTTGCTTCAAAGAATTTTGATTATTATAGAAGAGTATTGGTTGTAGCAGCTAATCAAGATACTATATTAAACACAAACAGAGCTCCAAAAGAGATGAAATATAAAATACTTAGGGCAGATGCTTTAGTTAGACAAATAGAATATGATTTAGATCATAGAGGTAATGATGAATATCTTGAATCTAAAAAAGGTATGGAAGAAATGGCTCAATCATATGTTGATTTATCCTCAAAAGAAGAAATTAATTATTACAACTATTATAAAGAAAAGTATTGTAATGATGTGAGTGTTCCAATAAATGATGATTTAAAAGATAGATTAATTGAATTAAGAAAAAATAGGTCAAATGAAATGAATATACCTGCGTACTATGTATTTACAAATGAAGAATTAGATAAATTAGTTGAATTGAGACCTAAAACAATTGAAGAACTTAAAAATACTAATATATTGACTCCAATTAAGTTAAAGACTCATGGAGAAATAATAATAGAGGAAATTAACAAATAAGAGTGCTATAAATATATAGCATTTTTATATGATATAATTAATTGAGTGGTGATGTGTATGCGATTGACTCATGAACAATATTTAAAGAGAGTTAAAGAAAACAATTCTAAAGTAATTGTAATAGGTGAATATAAAAGTGCTCATGAGAAAATTAGAGCAAAGTGCAAAGAATGTGGTTATGAATGGGATGTTCAAGCCTGTTCATTGATACAAGGAAGAGCATGCCCAAAATGCAAAGTAAAAAGAACAGTAGAAAATAATAAAGGAAAAACAAAAAAGAAAACTCAAAATGAATTTGTTAGTGAATTAAATAAAATAGATAACTCAATAAAGGTAATAAGCAATTATATAAGTCATCATGATTTTGTTAAGTGTGAATGCGAACGTTGTGGAAATATTTGGGAAGCTAAAGCATACTCATTATTACAAGGGCATGGATGTCCAAGATGTGCAAAATCTGGAACGAGTTTTATGGAACAATTTATAAGATTATCATTCATAAATGCATTATCAGAAAAAGATGTTATTTCAAGAGACAGGAAGCTTATTGGAATGGAGATAGATATTTTAATACCTAGGTTAAGAATCGCCATTGAGCCAGGTAATTGGTTTTTACATAAAAAATCTATAAAAAGAGATGATAAAAAACGAGAACTTTGTAAAAGAAAAGACTATAAATTGATAACTATATATGATAAGTTCCCAAAAAATGAATTAAAACCATTTAAAGAAAACTGTATTGTGTTTAATGATGATTATAATAAAGCAGATAGAAAAGAAATCAAAAAATTAGTAAAAGAATTGTTTAAACTAAGCAATATAGAATGTAACTTTAATGAAGAAACATGGAAAGATATAGAAGAACAAGCATATGACCTAGCTAAATCAAAAACTCATGAAGAATTTATAAAAGAAATGGAAGATAAATTACCAGATATAAAGGTAATTGGAAAATATGAAAATGCTAATAGAAGAATTTTAGTAGAATGTAAGAAATGTGGTTTTCAGTGGAAAGGTGTTCCAGCCAATCTAATTAGAGGAGATGGTTGTAGAAAGTGTGGAACGATTAAGGCTCATGAAAAATTTTTAAAAGATAAAAAAGAATTAATTAAAGAATTGAAAACAAAAAATCCTGATGTTGAGATTACAGGTGAATATAATGGAAGACATAATCCTATAAAAGCAAAATGTAAAATATGTGGTTATGAATGGGAACCAATTGTTTCTAGTCTATTAAGAGGATCAAGTCATAAAGGTTCCAGAATGATGCACAAATGATTATCCAACATTGCGTAAATGATAAATATGATATATAATGATTACGGAGACAAAAAGTGTTGTGAAAAGATGACTTTGTCCACATTTTGTCCACGTAGAGCAAAATAATCATAATATTCATAATATGAATAATACTGATAATAAACGCTGCTAAATACCCATGAAATAAGGAAATTATGCATAGTACTATATGTACCAATAATTGTATAAATACTTCCAAATGGTTAGCATGTGGTTCGGGCAAAAAATATAAACAGTGTCACGGAAAATAAACCCGATAAATGTTTTTATTACAAGTTCATATATGAACTTGTTTTTTTTTATCGTTTTTTTGTATAATATATGCAGGCTTAAAAGCGTTTATGCCTACATAGGTGATGTATGAAAAAAAATTAGGAAAACTCATAAAAAAGAAAATAAAAAATTATTTAGATAGTGATAAAAAGCTTAATAAATCAAAATTACTTGAAGAGTTAAAAATAAAAAGACAATATCTAAATGATCTAGAAAACGGAAGAAGAGTTCCGTCGAACCTTCTAATGAAAAGGATGATAATCGTATTAAAATTAAATAAAAAAGAAGAAATAGAATTATATGAATTAGCTTCGCACTGTAAATCGAAAAATAAAATTCCCGCTGATATTGAAGAATATATTTTGAAAAATTCAAATGCCAAAGATGAAATTAGAGAACTTATGTCAAGGAATAAGAGCAAGGAGATTAAATAATATGGAAACAATCAATTTATCAAAGATAAGAAGAGATCAAATGCTAAAAACGATAAGTGAAATAAAAGATCTAGCTAGAGGTTACGAGCCAAATAGTAGTTACATTGAAACGTATAACATTTGGAAAAAAGGCAAATACATTAGTGAAGAGATGGATAAATACTTTAACACAGTTAGTTTGGGCGTTACAGAACGATGGGAAAGATTTATATATAACTAATATTTTCTGATTATGCATTTAGAGCTAATCTTACAAACTGGCTATTTTTTTAATGAAAACCACACTATACTAGTGTGGTTTTATTTGCAAATTAACTATTATTCAAGTGTAATTGTTTTATCGGCCAAAGTTTTTATCTTTTCATCATGTGTCGATATTACAATTGTGTGATCTTTAGCTAGATCTTTTATTACTGTAATCAGTTTTTGTTTTGACTTATTATCGAGTAAGTCTATTCCCTCATCAAAGAACATTATCTTACTATCTTTTACCAACATTCTAGCTATTGATAAAAGTTGTCTAGCTACCGAGTTAAAGTTGGGATTATTATTTATTTGAACGTTATAGCTTGCTCCAATATTATCGAGATATTCATCTAAGCCAATCTTTTTACATATAGTTAAAATAGTATCGTAATTTTCATCGATAAGCATTAAATTATCCTTAACACTCATATTAAAGAAAAACGGATCTTCTCTAGAAATAGAGAGATGTTTAAAGTATTGTTCATCAGAAATATCATTTATGTCGATATCATCTAAGAAAATTTCTCCTTCGTGTTGTTTATTTAATTTCAGTAGAAGATCAAATACTCCGGATTTTTTAGCACTTTGCTTACTTTCTAAGACTGTTATTGAATTAGCAGGAATAGTAAATGATACTTTATCTAAAGTAGGATTATTCTTATATCCATACAAAATATTCTTAAACTTAATTTGACCATTGAAACAATCTTTAATTGTTACCTTCTCCTTAGTCTTATCTTTGCTGAATTCATTAATTTTGTATAGTCTACTTAATGATATATTTAGTATTCTATAATCTAAATTAATGGTTAATATCATTGAGAAATTATCGATAATCTTTTGGTAGTAATTATAAATTATTAAGATTACTCCAATTTCCAGATGACCACCTTTTAATAGAATAATAGAGTAAAAGATCGAAGCTATTCTTACTAATTCCCATGCAAGGAGAAAGCCTTGGTTAAAGTAAGTTGATTGGTTGCTATACTTTCTGTTAGCTAGCAAGTACTTACTCATTTTAGAGCTTAAGTACTTATGTATTTTTCCAAAGATATTAAAACTTTTTATTTCTTTAACACCCATAAAGTATTCATTGGTCGATGACACTAGCTCATCTAAGTTTAGTTTAGCTTGATTGTTTAGCTTCTGCAGCCTTTTGGTTGACTTTAAACTGAGTAAAAAAATAATTAAACTAAATACTATAACTATTATAAAAAGTAAAATATTAAGCTTTAAAAAGTAAGAATAAATAAAGATAAATTCTAATATTTGAACAAATCTAATAACTAAATTAGTGTAAAAGCTTGCTACCACGTTGATATCGTTAATTACAATATTTGAATATTCTCCCATTGTGAATCTTGATAGACTAAATATAGAATTGTTATTAGTAGTTGATAAATATCGATCATAATTAGTTTGATACTGTTTATTGTACAAACGATGATATACATAGTTATTTACCCCTTCGGTTAAACGATAAACTATTGTAGCAATAGCTAAAAACACCAATATTAAGATGGCGTTTTCATAACGAGCTTTACTTAGTTCATTAATAAAATTACCAAGTAATATTGGAGTAAGAAGTAAGAGTCCCCTTAGTACTAGAGAACATAAAAGCTTAAAAGTATAAAGCCAAGGATTTACTTTAATAGCTATCTTTAATTCAGACAAAAAAGTATTAGTTTTCATTTATATCACCTATTAATAATTGTACCAACAATAAATAAAAAATCTAGTTATATGACAATAAATTTTAAAAAGATTTAATCATATTTAAAGATTATATAAAGAAGAAAAAAATAATCAATAGCTTACTTTTGTTATGACTTTTGTTATAATAGTCTAAGAGAGCGAGGAAACATGAGAATATATAATACACTTACTAAAAAAGTCGAAGACTTTATTCCTAACGAGGAGAATGTCGTTAAAATATATACCTGTGGTCCAACGGTTTATCACTATGCTCATATTGGTAACCTCAGAACATACATATTCGAAGATATACTTGAAAAGGGATTTAGATATTTAGGTTATACGGTTAAGCGCGTTATGAACATAACTGACGTAGGTCACTTAGAAAGTGATAGTGATGATGGTGAAGACAAAATGGAAAAGTCAGCACGTAAAGAAGGCAAAAGTGTCTATGATATAGCGCAGTATTATACCGATGCCTTTTTTAAAGATGCCGAAAAGTTAAATATTAGAACACCAGATGTCGTCGAAAAAGCAAGTGATCATATCGATACATATATCAAGATGATCGAGAAACTACTTGCTGAAGAATATGCATATGAATCAAATGGAAATATATATTTTGATATTGAAAAATATCCTAAATATTATGACTTATCAGGTAAAAACCAGGAAGATTTATTAGTTGGAGTTCGTGATACAGTTGAAGAAGACAAAAATAAGCGTCATCCTAACGACTTTGCTTTATGGTTTACGACCTCGAAATTTAAAAATCAAGAGATGAAGTGGGATTCCCCTTGGGGAGTTGGTTATCCTGGATGGCACATCGAGTGTAGCGGTATAGCATCAAAGTTTTTAGGTGATAAGTTAGATATCCATTGTGGTGGTGTTGACAACGTTTTTCCTCATCACACTAACGAGATAGCACAAAGTGAGTCATATTTTGGACATAAATGGTGTAATTATTGGGTTCACGGAGAGCACCTAAACGATAAAGAGGGAAAGATGAGTAAATCTAAAGGAGAATTTTTAACGGTTTCTCTTTTAGAAGAAAAAGGATATGATCCGCTTAGCTATAGATTCTTTTGTTTAAACAGTCACTACCGTAATCAGTTAATGTTTAGTTTTGAACAACTTGATCAAGCACAAAATACTTATCAAAAATTAAAAGCAAGAATTAAACAGCTGGATAGAACACCTAATCTTAGAGAAGGAAAAATTGATTATTACATCAAGCAGTTTAAAGAATCTATTGCCAATGATTTAAACTCTTCGCTTATGATTACTACTGTATATGATGTTTTAAAAGATGAAGAGTTAAGTGATTTTACTAAGCTATATTTAATCGAAGACTTCGATAAAGTCTTAAGTTTAAATTTAATAGAAGAAGAAAAAGAACTTGAAGATCATCAAGATGAAACTAAAATTTTAGCATTAATAGCTAAACGTGATGAAGCTAAAAAAAATAAAGACTTTCAAACAGCTGATGCCATTAGAGATGAACTTGTAGCAATGGGTATTAAACTTATCGATAGTCGTGATGGCACTAAATACGAAGTAATGTAGGAGGATAATATGGAATATATATTGTTTGGAGCATCGATGCTAATTGTTATGCTTGCTCAAGTAAATATTCAATCAAAGTATGCAAAATATCGCAAAATAGCAACTAAATCAAAAAAAACAGGAGCGGAAGTAGCTCGTCAAATGTTAAATAGTAATGGATTAAGTCAAATTAAAGTCGAAATGACTAATGGACAACTGAGTGATCACTATGATCCACGTAAAAAATTGATCAATTTATCGCAAGATGTTTATCAAGGACATTCGATCGCTTCGGTTGCCGTTGCAGCCCATGAAGTTGGTCACGCCATTCAAGACTCAGAGAATTACACTTTTATGAAGTTAAGGGGAGCGCTTGTTCCAATAGTTAATTTTGCATCGATGCTTGGTTATATTAGTATCTTAATTGGTTTTGGAGCATCGCTTTTAAAACTGATCACCATAGGAATTATCGCTCAAATAGTTGTTTTATCATTTCATATCATTACTTTACCTGTCGAATTCAACGCTACTGGCCGAGCAAAAAAGTATCTAGCTACGGCCGATGGTATAGACAACAGAGAGCTCAGCGGCATAAAATCCATGTTAGGAGCAGCAGCTTTCACCTATGTAGCATCACTGCTTACAAACATACTGCAAATACTAAGATTAGTTTTAGCAAGTAGAAACAGAAGAAGATAATTCTTCTTTTTTCATTGTTTAAAATAGATTAATATAGTATCATATTTATAGAATTGGAAGTGGTTTTGTGATACTGTGCTCTAGATGCGGACAACTAGTCGAAGAAAATAAAGAAAGATGTCCTTATTGTGACAATGACCTTTCTTATGCTAAAGATATAGATAAAAGAAAAGATAAATTAAATGAAGGGCTAACAAATTATAGTGAAGTCGAACTTTTAACGGGTAAGAAAATAAACAAAGCTGATCTTGAAAAGGATGAACTCATCGTCGGAGAATTTCAAAGTGAAAAGACTGTTTATGAACGCCCTGAAAAAGTAGTTATTGAAAACCCTTTTATTAATAGTACAAAAGTATATAAAGCCCATATGGATAATCAAAAAGATATAAGTCTAGATATAAAAAAAGAGGCAAGTAGTGATGTCGCAGAGTATCTGGAAGCTAAAATCGAAGCTGAAGTAGAAAGTAAAGAGACACAAATAGATGTTAAAACAGTGCCACTTGCCGAAGATACTGTGGATGATTTGGAAGAGGAAATACTTAAAGAGAAGTCAAATACAAAAAAAGTACAGGAAAAACAGAGCAAACGTAAGAAACCAAAATACGATAAAACAGTTATCAAAAACGTTCGTAGTACCATTAAAGAAAAACCAGTTAAAGTTACGACAGGCAAAGCACCAAAGGGTGCAGCTATATCGAAGCGTGCTGTCGAAGCATTCAGAATGTCACCTGCTATTAAACGAAGACTAACTAAAAAAGAAAGACAGCAAATTTTTTATACGACTGTCGGGGCATTTGCCTTATTAGTAATAGCTATTATATATTTGACCTATTATACAGTATATGGAGATTTTAAAAGCCCAATTACCAATTATTACAAAGGTTTGAATATAGCTTCAGAAAAACAAATACTAGACGCTTATCCAAAGTGTATCAGAGCTAATTTAGAATTCCAAACTCTTATTAATCAGTTGGTTCTTCCGATGAAGAGTTATCCTGAAGCACAATTTAGATACGAAGTTATCAAAAAGACCAAATTAAGTAATAGTGAAGTTGAAAAACAACAAATCGATTATGATTTGACCTGTGGAAAAGGAGTTATGTTAATAACGGCGGCCTACAAAGTAGATATTAGTCATATTCAAAGACCTAATATTAGACTCAGTGAAATAAAGGAAGAAATTCAAATAATAGTAGGGAAAATAGATGGAAAATGGTATATACTTGAATAGTATATACTTTTTTGTGAGGGATTATGAATATCGTTGAAATAAATGTGCTCGTCTTAGCTTATCTTGGTGATGGCATATATGAAAATTTTGTTAGAGAAAAATTAGTCAAAGAAAAAGCAAGTGTCGATGCTATGCAAAAAGAATCAATTAAATATGTATCAGCTATGAAACAAGCTGAGTTTTTAGATGATTTGATAAGTGAAAACTTTTTAAGTGAAGAAGAAATAAATGTTGTAAAAAGAGCTCGCAACTATAAGAGTAATAGTCATCCTAAGAATTGTGACATAATAAGTTACAAAAAAGCCACCGGTTTAGAAGCTTTGATAGGCTTTTTACACTTAAGTGGTAACGATAAACGAGTAAGTGAAATTATGGAGAAAATATTGAGATGATAGTATATGGTAAAAATGTAGCTAGAGAAGTACTTAAAAATAATAAAAAGATTGAAAAGATTATTTTAATTGATACTTTTGATGATAAAGAGATAAATGAGCTTATCGAAAATAAAAAAATAGAGACAGAAAAACTTAATAAAAAAGATTTTTCACGATTTGATAAGTATGTACATCAAGGTATAATCATGTTCATCGAGGAATTTAGTTATTCTGAAATTGAAGATTTTTTTATCGATGATGCCAAAGTATTAATACTTGATCATATTGAAGATCCTCACAATTTGGGAGCTATCATTAGAACGAGTGAAGCAGCAGGTATCACTGGAATTATTATTCCCAAGGATCGCAGTGCCGAAGTTAATTCGACAGTTGTATCAACAAGTAGTGGAGCAAGTGAAAATATGAAGATAGCTAGAGTTACTAACTTGGCTAGAGCTATCGACAAACTCAAAGAAAATGGTTTTTGGGTAGTGGGAACCGATATGAATGGCAGTGATTATCGTAGTCTTGATTACAATGGTAAAATAGCTCTTGTTATTGGGAATGAAGGAAAAGGAATGAGTCCTATCGTTAAAAATACTTGTGATTTCATAGCAACTATTCCGATGAAAGGAAAAATAAATAGTCTGAACGCTTCCGTAGCCGCGGCCATTATGATCTACGAGGTGACCAGAACTAAGTAGGAGCATAATGGATTACAAAGAGATAAATGATTACGAATTATATTATTTAATTAAAGAAAAAAACGAAACTGCTTATGACTTGATGTTTAAAAAATATAAACCACTAGTCGATAAATTAACGAGAACTTATTATCGAAAATACAAGAATTTAACTATAGAGTATGATGATCTTTTTCAAGAGGGCATGATTGGTTTATCGATGGCGATAGATACATACGATGAGAACAATACTGCTCTATTCTATAGTTATGCTCTTCTTTTTATTAAAAGAAGATTAGAGCATCATATAAAAGAAGCGACAAGGTTTAAGCACCAAGTCTTAAACGAGGCATATTCTTTTTCACAAGAATATGGGCGAAGTGGGCAACGCCTCGAAGACTTTATCTCAAAAGAAGAAGTCAGTTCGATAGATTATGTAATAGATGTTGACGTGAGTAAGAGATTAGTTGATTTCAAGTATCTATTAAAGCCTCGTCATGCCGAAGTTTACGAACTTAGAATCAATAACTTTAGTAACAAAGAAATAGCTTCTCTTTTGGATATTGATTACAAAGCAGTTGACAACTCGCTTAGGGCAATCAAAGAAAAAATTGATAAATATAACTACTGATAAATTATTATGTTATAATAATATTGAGGTATTATGGAAAATAAAGAGTCGCTCAGACAATATTTTTTATATAACAAAAATATCGAAGGACAAGATCTTCTCGATATCTTTTTAGACCTCGATTATAAATTAAGTGTCGTCCATAACAGTGGTTATATCGTCGATAATCTAAATTCTGATAATATCGTTTATGAAGAAGGCTTTAACTTTTCTTCATCTAGTTTAAGAAATATCTTTACTGACGAGGCTAAACGAAAAAACATTAGAGATTTAGCTAAATTAAATATAGGAGCACAGATAAGTATTCAAAGCGGGTTTTCTGATTTCACCGTAATTGATACTAGTGTAATTGTCGATAATTTTGATGCTGTTTCTTCATCTTTAGTCACTGCAACGCAGGGAGATGATTATCTTAAAACGGTTCTGCTAAAGGGTAGTGATGGAATATACTATAATGATTATTTAGTTAACTTAAGAAAAGAAAATCAAGCAGCAGGAGTAGGCATGTCTAATTCATTAGTAAAAGTAAAAAGTACCGAAGCAGGAAGAGCTATGGCGCTAGATGATAAAGATGCAGCCTTTGTAAATGTTGTCTTTTATCCAATTTTAATAGTTTTGATTATAATATCAGTTGCAGTTATACTTACATTAATTTAAGGGGAAACCCTTTTTTTATTTACTTATAGATGTTATACTTTACTTGGTGATTAGATGCAAAATGAACGTAAAAAAGTAGTTGTTTTTGGTGGAGGAACAGGTCTTTCAGGACTATTAGTTGGCTTGAAGGATTTTCCGCTTGATATAACAGCTGTTATCACGGTCTCCGACAGTGGGCATTCAACCGGTAAACTTCGTAGTGAATTTGCTGTTCCAGCCCTTGGAGACATCCGCAAAGTTATTACTAATTTATCCGACTTACCAGAAGAAATAAAAACAGTTATGGAATTTCGCTTCCATACTCACAGTGATTTAGACGGTCATTCAGTTGGCAATCTTGTTTTAACAGCAATGCTAAACGAAACAGGTAATCTTAAAAAAAGTATCGAATATATGCAAAAACTGATGGACGTAAAACATCGTGTTCTGCCCCTTTCTGAGGATTACCTAACACTAGTAGCCAAGCTTAGTGACGGAAGAATTGTTGAAAATGAAGATGATATAACTAATTCTCATTCTAAGATAGAAAAATTGTATTATAAAGAGACTCCCAATGTTTTGCCTGATGTTATTAGCACAATCGAAGAAGCTGATTTGATAATACTCAGTATGGGAAGTTTATATACGAGTATTTTGCCGCATTTTATATGCAAAGATGTAGTCAAGGCTGTTAAAAAGTCCGCGGCTAAAGTGATGTACTTATGTAATGCAATGACACAACCTGGTGAAACAGATAATTTTACAGTATCAGATCATATCAAAGCGATAGAAAAATATATGGGTAAGAAAAGTATCGACGTTGTCATAGCTAGTAATACGGAGCTACCTGAAGATATTCTTTCTAAATATTCAACTTTGGAACAAAAAGATTTTGTCGAAATCGACTACAAAAAAATTGAAGAAATGGAAGTAGAATTAATCGAAGGAAATTTACTTGATGTTATCGATGGTTACATTAGACACAAAAGTTATAAATTAAGCTCGATTATTTTCTCTTACTTGATGAGGTAAATATGTCGTTTTCGATGGATGTAAAAGATGAAATAGCAAATATTGAAAGAACGCTGACAGAGCGCATTGCTGAACTGTCTGCTTTTGTGCGCAATAATGGTAAAGTAAGTAAGAAAAAAATTCTTTTATATACCGAAAACATTATGGTATCAAAAAGAGTTATTTTAAATTTTAAAGATATTTATCAAATGCCTATAAATGTCAGCAGTAATAAAAACTTAGTCTTTAATCGTAGTAAAGTTTTCGAAATGATGGTCGACGAAAAAGCAGAATATATTCTAGAGAGCTTATCTGTTTGGGAAAACAGTAAACACTTATCAGAACCTAAAGAATATATAATACCGGGTGATGAAGAAAAGAGAGCCTATCTTGCCGGTGTCTTTTTAGCTTGTGGTAGTATCAGCAATCCCGCGACATCAAGATATCACTTAGAGTTTTTAATAGGGCACAAAAACGAAGCTGTCTTTGTTCAGCGCTTATTAAATAATTACGATCTAAATTGCAAGGTTATCAAAAGAGAGAATAAATATATGCTCTATGTCAAAGAAGCTGAAAAAATTAGTGATTTTCTAAAAATTATCGGAGCCTCAAAAGCTGTAATTTTTTACGAAAATGAAAGAGTTTATCGTTTTCAAAAAAACATCACAAACCGTCTAAATAACTGCGAGCAAGCAAATGTCGATAAAATAATTGCCACCGGAACTAGACAAGTTTTAGAAATAGAGCTTATTGAAGAAAAAGTTGGCATAGATCTTTTAGACGAAAAAACAAAAGAGACAGCCATCTTCAGACAAAAGTATCCTGAGGCGTCTTTGGCTGAACTAAGTGAAATAATGACACTTGAGACCGGCAAGGCAATTAGTAAGTCAGGTCTTAATCATCGATTTAGAAAAATTTCTGAAATAGCATCTAAATTAGGAGAAGTTAATACTAAAAAATAACTTCTTTTTTAATGTATTTATGATAAACTATTAGTAGAATAGAAAGAGGTTAAGATGATTGAACAAAAAGTTAAATTGCAAATAATGGATAAAGAGATCGAAGTGACCGCTGGAACAAGTTTTGAAGAATTAGCTAAACTGTATCAAAATCATTTTCAATATCCAATTATTATGGTCAAAGAAGATTATCTGTATCGTAACCTGAGCGATACTGTCGATAAAGATGCTAAAATTAGTTTTTATGATATGACTGATCGCGATGCGAATCGTGTTTATTTTAATGGACTAATCTATTTGACTATATATTCTGTAAAAAAACTATTTGGAGATACTACCGAAGTAATGGTTAGACATTCTATCGATAAAGGTTTATACATCGAACTAAGCAGACAGATAACAAGAGAGAGTGTCGCTAAAATAGAAGATATGATGAGAGAGATATCTAAAGCTAATTTGCGTATTATTAAAAGCAACGTAAGACGTTTAGAAGCGATCGATTACTTTAACAAAATAGGATATCCATCTAAAGCAGGAGTATTAAAATACAATACTAATAGTTATGTAACATTATATAAACTTGGTGACATGTATGATTTTTACTTTAGTGAGATGCCTGTTTCGACAGGTCAAATCGATAGATTTGAATTAGAGTATTTGAACAGTCGCGGTTTTGTCCTTATGTATCCGACGACGTACAATCCAGATAAAATTAGAAAATACGTTCATCATCCCCAACTATTTGATGTCTTTAAAGAGCATCATGAATGGGCTAAGATTATGAAAGTTTCAAACGTAACAGACTTAAATAGTCTAATTAGTAACGGAATAGCAGGATCGCTAATTAGAATAGATGAAACTATTCAAAGTAATAGATTGCTTAATATTAGTAGAGAAATATATAATCATAAAGATAGAATTAAAGTTATTTTAATAGCGGGTCCATCGTCATCAGGTAAAACGACAACAAGTCTAAAACTTAGTAATTATTTAAGATCTTTCGGTATGGTACCTAAAAAAATATCGATGGATGATTACTTTGTTTCACGTAAAGACAATCCTAAAAAAGAAGATGGCAGTTATGACTATGAATGTTTGGAAGCAATAAATCTGGATTTATTTAATGAGAATATCGCCAAGTTATTAAAAGGGGAAAAAATTATTGCTCCGACCTATAACTTTGTAAAGGGTGAACCAGAATTCATTAATGAAATGGTAATGTTTGATGATGAGATATTAATTATTGAAGGGATACACGCTTTAAATCCTAAAATTTTATCTTCGGTAAACAGAAACAAGAAGTTTAAAATTTATATATCTCCGGCAACCGGAATAAATATTGATGAACACAACCGCATTTCTACTTCGGACAATCGTATGCTTCGTCGCATAGTTAGAGATAATAAAACACGCGGAAACACTGTCGATACGACAATGACGATGTGGCCATCAGTAAGAGAAGGCGAAGAAAAATACATTTTCCCATACCAGGATGAGGCTAACGCTACTTTTAACACGGCTCTTTTATATGAACTTAGTGTCTTAAAAGTATATGTTGAACCACTTCTGTACTCAGTAAATCCAAGATCTGAGAACTATGAAGAAGCAAGGCGTCTGATAAACATGCTGAGAACTTTCTTACCACTTCCAGCAGATGAAATACCCGATGATTCGATAATCAGAGAATTTATCGGTGGAAGTTGTTTTAAAGTTGATTAATGAAAAAGCCAGTGATAAAATTAATATGTAAAATAAGGAGGAAATATGAAAAAAATTGCTATTAATGGTTTCGGAAGAATAGGTAGACTAGTCTTTCGTATAATGGAGGAAGATCCAGAATTTGAGGTAGTTGCAATCAATGATTTGACGGATGCAGAGCAACTAGCTTATCTACTTAAATATGACACTAGTCATAGAACTTATAGAGCAGATGAAATAAGTTATGAAGGAAACGAAATAGTCGTTGGGGATCGAAGAATTACTGTCTATGCAGAAAGTGATCCAAGCAAATTGCCTTGGGGCGATTTAGATGTGGATTTAGTCTTTGAGTGCACAGGTATTTTCACAAGTGATGAAAAAGCTATGGCTCACATCAATGCTGGGGCTAAAAAAGTGCTTATCTCTGCTCCTGGTAAAGGAGATATGAAAACGATCGTATTCAATGTCAATGATGACGAATTAGATGGAAGTGAAAAAATAGCTTCAGCAGCATCTTGTACAACGAACTGCCTAGCACCAGTCCTAAAAGTAATCGAAGAAAAATTTGGTGTTGAAAAAGGATTTATGACAACCGTTCACGCATATACAAATGATCAATCGACACTTGATGTTCCACATAGAAAAGGAATAGCATCAAGACGTGGAAGAGCAGCAGCAGCTAATATCGTGCCGACATCTACCGGAGCAGCAAGTGCAATTGGTTTAGTCGTTCCGAGCCTAAAAGGAAAGTTAGACGGAGTTGCTTTAAGAGTTCCAGTTACAACCGGATCGGTAATTGATTTAGTCCTAGAACTTAAGAAAAAGACCAGTGTCGAAGAGATAAATGCTGTTTTAAAAAACAATGTTAATGAGACGCTTAACTATACCGAAGATCCAATCGTTTCAAGTGATGTAATCGGTTCGCACTGTGGAGCGCTTGTCGATGGGCTTTCAACATCTATTGTTGAAGCAAATGGAAAACAACTAATTAAAATAGTTGCTTGGTATGATAATGAAATGGGCTATTCAGCGCAGATGGTTAGAACAGCTCATAAAATGACTGAATAAGTAGGAATATATGAAAAATAATCGCGGTTTCTCAGTAATTGAATTGATACTTTCATTCTCCTTTGTCATGATATTGGCACTAGGTATGTTTTCGATTGTCACCAACTACCGTGAAAAACAGCGATATGCAAGTTTAGTTAAAGATATGACGGGTTATCGCACGAGAATAACGCTCGCAATCCAAAACGATATTACTGACAATGTCCTTGAGCGTGCGGAGTATTGTAGCACAGCTCTTGGAACTAACACCGACTGTGTTGCCCTGTATTTTAAAAATGGTACAGCTAAAAAGCTGGAGATTCTAAGTGCCAACTACAAAGATGAAGATGATAACACCTATACTTCGAAGTATATCAGTTATGATGGAATAATCTATGAAACTAGTGAACCACAATTTACAACTATCAAGCCAGAATTTATGTTAGAGCAAACAATAGGTAAAGGACTTCATACCCAGATTCCATCGCTTACGATATATAAAATAAATATACCCGTTTATCATGAAGATCTAGATGATAATTATGGTCTTAGAATAATAGCTAATGGCTATAATAGATGATAAGATTAAATAATACATTAGACTGTTGTCGCGCTTTGACAATAGTCTTTTATTTTTATATACATAAGAAAAACAAAAAAATGATAACAGTTTTAAAATTATAATAGCAATTATGATATAATTGACTTATTGTGGAGGAAATATGAAAAAAACAATTAGAGATTATGATTTGAAAGGTAAAAAAGTATTAATCAGGTGTGATTTTAATGTCCCTATGAAGGGCGATAAAATTACTGATAATAATCGCTTGGTTGAGAGTTTGCCAACAATTAATTATGCCTTAGATCACGGCGCTAAAGTAATTCTTTTTTCACACTTAGGTCGCGTAAAAGAAGAAGCTGATATAGCTAAGAATAATTTGGCACCGGTTGCCAAGGCGCTCACCGAACTACTCGGAAGAGATATCAACTTTATCGAAGAAACAAGGGGAGAGACTCTAGAGTCTGCGATTAATTCGATGAATGAAGGGGATATCGTTTTAGTTCAAAATACTCGTTACGAAGATTTAAACGGAAAGAAGGAAAGCGGTAATGACCCTGAGCTTGGTGCCTACTGGGCTAGCCTTGGAGATATATTTATAAACGATGCTTTTGGAACAGCGCATCGCGCACACGCTTCAAACGTTGGAATTGGAAGCCATTTGCCATCAGCGGTCGGATTTCTAATGGAAAAAGAAGTCACTGAACTTGAAGGGCTTAAAAATCCTGAAAGACCATTCACCGTTATTATGGGTGGGGCAAAAGTTACCGATAAAATAGCAATTATCAACAATTTAGTTGAAAAAGCCGATCAGATGATTATTGCTGGAGGAATGGCCTACACTTTCTTAAAAGCCCAGGGCATAAATATAGGAACATCGATTCTCGATGCTGCCAGCTTAGATTATGCCAAAGGACTTTTAGAAAAATATCCAGATAAAATACATCTTCCGATAGACTTTCACGTTGCTAAAGATTTTTCTAACGAAGCAGAAAATAGATTTTGTAGTAGTCTTGAAATTGGCGATGATGAACAAGGTTTAGATATTGGACCAGCTTCGGCAGAAAAGTTTAAAGAAATAATATTAAAATCTAAAACAGTATTTTGGAATGGACCAGTCGGAGTCTTCGAGTTTGATAACTATACCGATGGAACCAGAAGTTTATTAGAAGCGGTGATTCAGGTAGATTATTCGGTCTTAGGTGGCGGAGACAGTGTGGCTGCAGCATCTAAACTGGGATTTAAAGATAAAGTTAGTCATGCATCAACAGGTGGTGGAGCCACTCTTGAGTTCATGGAAGGAAAGGAACTTCCTGGAGTTGCAAATATAAGTGAAAAGTAATGAAAAGTATAAAGAAAAATAGCATACTGCTCATTATCTTTTCTTGTCTTGTTATCTTTTTAGCAATAAAAGATGACTTTGAAACGACAGTAAAAGCCTTTCAAAACACCAAGTATCTTTGGATAGTAATAGCTCTTATTGCTATGCTTATCTTTTGGGCAATCAAGTCTTTAGCACTTCACGTCATAGTAAAAAATTATCCAAAAAAAACAAAGTTTACACAAATTTTCCGTCAGATAATTATAACTCAGTTCTTTAACGGTATTACTCCATTTGCAACAGGTGGACAGCCGATGCAAGTATATATGCTAAGCAAAACAGGTTTAAGTTTAGCTCAAACAACCAATATAATTATTCAAGATTTTATTATTTATCAAATAGCCTTAGTCTTTTTGACAACAGTTGCTGTTATTATGAATAGTTTATATCAAATATTTCCCGATAGTCTTTTACTAAAGAAGTTAATCATCATCGGATATTTAGTTAATTTAGGGGTAGCAATTGTTTTAATATTTATTAGTTTTTCAACAAAAGTAACCAAAAAAGTAGCGGTTTTCTTTATAAAGCTATTTAGCAAACTAAAAATTATTAAGAAATATAAAGAAAAATTAGATCGTATCGAAGATAAGATAGATGAGTTTCATGAGGGGATAATCATTTTAAGAAAGAATAAAAAAACGATTGCTCTGGGACTTTTTTATAATACAGTAGGATTACTTATATACTTTGCAATCCCGATATTCATCTTTAAAGCAGTCGATAGTAGCATTTCGACCCCATTATTAGAAATGCTTGTCGCATCAGCCTATGTTACAACAATAGCGGCCTTTGTGCCAACTCCAGGAGGAACGGGCGGAATAGAGTATAGCTTTCTGGATTTTTTTAAAAAGTTTGTAACCTACGGAAGACTTTCGGCCATTATGTTAATTTGGAGATTTGTAACCTACCATTTTGGTATAATAGTAGGTGGAATATTATTTAGTTTAACAGGAGATGATAATAATGAGAATAGGACTGTTTAGTGATACGTACCCCCCATATATAAATGGAGTTTCAACGAGTGTTAATATGCTTAAAAATGCTCTAGAGAAAATGGGTCATCAGGTCTTTGTCGTTACAGTTAACAATTCGAGCACTAAGTATAAACTCGAAGACAATAAGAAAGTTTTACGTATTCCAGGTATTCCGCTTGGAATATATGATTATCGTTTAACCGGAATATATCCAGTCAGAGCGATCAATATAATTAGAAAGTGGAAACTAGATGTAATTCACACTCACACTGAGTTCGGTATAGGAACTTTTGGACGCATATTTGCTAAACAGTTTGATATACCTCTTGTTCATACATATCATACGATGTATGAAGATTATATCCACTATATAACTAAAGGATACTTTGATAAATCAAGCAAAAAGATAGTCGAATATTTGACGAGTTTTTACTGCGATAAAACACTCGATGAACTTATTGTACCTACGAAGAAAACGTATGATTTATTTACTGAAAAGTATGGTTATTCAAGAGTTATTCACATTATTCCTACTGGAATTGAAATAGAAAAATTTTATCCTGAGAATATAAATAAAAAACTAGTCAAAACTTTAAAGAAAAATCACGGAATCAGTGATAATGACTTTGTCATTACTTTCGTTGGCAGAATAGCTTCTGAAAAAAATATTATGTTCCTTCTTAAGGCGCATAAAAAGTTTTTAGAAAAAGCTGAGAATATCAAGCTACTTATAATTGGCTCTGGGCCAGATTCAGACACATATAAAGAGTATGTTAAAAAAGAACAAATGGAAGATTATGTTATCTTTGCAGGGCGCGTACCGACCGAAGAAATAACGGCTTATTATCAAATGTCTACTGTTTTTGCAACGGCATCAACTAGTGAAACTCAAGGACTAACTGTTATCGAAGCAATGGCCGGAGCGATACCGCCAATTTGTATTGATGATGAAAGTTTTAATACGACAGTTGTAGATGGTTTAAACGGTTTTATCTTTAAAACTGAAAAACAATATATCGACAAAATACTAAAGTTAAAAAACAAACCGGAATTACTAAAAACAGTTTCGAATCAAGCTAAGGTAAATGCTGAAATACATAGCTCTAAATATTACGGAGAACGTGTTGCGGTTGTTTATGAAAGAGCTATTAAGAATCAGAAAAAGAGTTTTGCAGATAAGATAGTTTCTGCTTTTAAAGGGGAAAAGAATGACTAAAATAATCGTAGCTAATCAAAAAGCATATCTAAATAAAAATGATGTTGAAACGTTTTTAAGAGAGTTTATAGGTGGAGACGTCATCTTTTGTCCATCTTTTCCATTTCTATCGATGTTTGATTTTTACAAACTTGCTGCACAAGATCTTGCAATTGGAAACGATGCTTCAGCAACCGGCGAAGTTACAGCTACCCAGTTAAGATCGCTTGCTTGCGATTATGTAATAGTCGGGCACTCGGAACGCAGAAAAATGCAAAATGAAACAAATCAGCTAGTTAATAAAAAACTAAAGACGGCACTAGAAGCAGAACTTACGCCGATTCTTTGCGTCGGTGAGACTAAAGAGGAGTACGAACTTGGAATAACCGAAGCGGTTGTAAACATGCAATTAAAATCGTGTCTCGAAGGAAGTAGTAACAACGTAATCATCGCTTACGAGCCGGTTTGGGCAATAGGTACGGGCCTTACTCCAACTAATGAAGAAATAAGCAAAACAGTCAAATTCATAAAGAGTTTATATCCTGAATTCAAAGTACTTTATGGTGGAAGCGTCAAAGCCTCAAACATCGATGAACTAAATAAAATAGAAGAAATTGATGGCTACCTAATAGGTAAAGCATCCAGCAGTGCCCAAGAATTAAATACAATAGTTAAAAGTTGTCAATAGATAACTTTTTTTCTTTAAATTAATGAAAAGAGTTAAATTCCTGGATATAATTAGATTGTAGTTGAAAGGAATAACTTGATGATTATTAGGATGCTTATCGCTACCTCTAATAAGCAGTGTAGCAAAGCTGTGAGTGAGTATTTTAATGATCACGAAGTAGTCGAAGTCCATTTTGAAAAAGATGCCTTTGATTGTGACCAAGACATAGTAATATGTGATGAAGAAAATTATGAGGATAGGTACAACTGTGCTCTAGTTTTTCTCGTGAGTAGTAAAGCTGCCAAGCTCCGGCATCACGGCGAAAGAGTAAGATATTTTTTTGCTCCTTTTAATGCTGTTTTAATCGAGTATGAAATGATGCAACTCATAAAAAAAGATCTAAGTGACGTGGGTCAGTTGCTTAAGAAACTTGGGGTTGCTAATCATCTCAGTGGGTATAAATTTATCAAAGAAGCGATTTATCTTAGTCGAAAAGATTACAAATTAAATGAAATATATAATTCTTTAGCCACTAGATACAACTGTAGCACATCGAACATCGAAAGACAGATTCGATATACGATTGAAAAAGCCTGGCTCATGGCTGATTTGGATACCTGCGACGAAATTTTTGGCAACACCATCGATATTGAAAAAGCCAAGCCAACAAACAAGCAATTTATTATAACTTTGGCCCAATTTACGTAAAAGATATTTTACACCCATTGACAAGAGATAAGTATAAAATGTATAATTAAATTATTAAAATAAGTGTGAGGTGACATTTAATGGAGCGTAAAATTACTGAACATCTGCTTAAATGGAAAAAGGATCTAAGTAGAAAACCGCTGGTTATCTATGGTAATAAACAGGTAGGCAAGACCTATTCGGTCATCAAATTTGGAGAAACAGAGTATAAAAACGTTGCGTATTTTAATACCGACAATAACGAGGCTTTCTTCGATATCTTGAAAAAAGAAAAAACAGTTGAGAGATTGGTCATGAAATTATCTCTTTTGGTAAATGAGACAATTCTTACCAAAGATACTTTGATGATTTTTGATAATGTCAAAGATATTGAAGTTATTAATATGGCTAAGATTTTTTCTAAGCACAGTGAAGATTATCATTTAATAATGATCAGTTCATCTAAAGAAAATCTAATCGAATTTAAAGGTGAAGAACTTGCTTTTAAACAGATGAATGCAATGGACTTTGAAGAATACTTAAAAGCAATCGATAATGGACATCTAATCGACTTTATTAAAACTTCTTTCAAAAATAATAAAGCCATGCCATTTCATAATATCGCCTTAGACTTTTATGATGATTATCTAGCGACTGGAGCTCTTCCTGAAGCTGTTAAAAGTAGTATTGATAATAAAAATAGCTTACTTGGTAATGCTGTATACTCCAAAATAATCGATAGCTATAAAAAAGAGATGAGTAATCTTGAAAACTTGATTGATATACCACGAGCTATCGAAGTTTTTGAAAGTGTTCCGTACCAACTTATGAAAACAAATAAAAAATTCCAGTATGGACTTATGAAGTCTGGAAGTAGATCAAAAAACTATGAAAAAGCACTTACTCATCTGCATAACAACGGAATAGTAAGCAAATGTTTTAAAATAAGCGAAGTGAAACAGCCGCTAAGTAGCGCTAGAGATAAAGAGAGCTTCAAGCTTTATTTAAATGATACAGGTATTCTATATAATATGATGAATTTAAATAAGACGAAGTTTTTAACAGATATCAATACTAAAAATATTATATCTGAAAACAGCATTGCTATTACTCTTAGCAATTTAGGTTTTAATCTATACTATTATCAATCCGAAGGTAAAGCAGAAGTTAGCTTTGTTGTTCAAACAAGAAATGGAAAAGTAATTCCGATCGAACTTGTCGACAAAAACATGTCTAAAGCCAAGTCATTAGGTCTATTTATGAGTAAATTTAAAGTCGAAGAAGCAATTAGAATAACCGAAGACAATTTTTCATCAAAAAAAGGTATTAAATATGTACCGATATATGCACTATTTTGTCTTGGGGATATGTTATAGGAGCTGTGATGAAGAAAACAATACTTGTCGTACTTGATGGCTGCGGGCTATCAGCTAAAACAAAAGGAAACGCTTTTAGAGCCGCTAATCCTAAAAACTTTGATTACCTTTGGGACAATTACCCTCATAGTAGCTTAGTAGCCGGAGGAAAAGAAGTTGGACTTCCTGAAGGACAAATGGGAAATAGTGAAGTTGGACACATGAATATTGGAGCAGGTAGAATCGTCTATCAGCCCCTTGAACTTATTAACTCTAAAATCGAAGATAAGAGTTTTTATGAAAATGAAGAACTTATCAAAATAATGGATCACAGTCTTAAAAATAAGACTAAACTTCATATTTTTGGTCTGCTTAGTGATGGCGGAGTCCACTCCCATATCAAACACCTGCAGGCTATTATGAAGATGGCCAAAGAAAAAGGGCTTGAAAAAGTCTATTATCACGTTTTTCTTGACGGAAGAGATACACTTCCTAATATGAAAGAAAAATTCGTCAAGTGGTTGGAAGCTGAAATCAATCAGCTTAATATCGGTAAAATAGCGACTATTTGTGGCCGATATTACGCTATGGATAGAGATAATAGATGGGATAGAATAAAATTGGCTTACGATGCAGTTGTAAGCGCTAGAGGAACCCACTACGAAGATGTCGATGACTTTATCCTCGATAACAGGGAAATTGGTGATGAATTTGTTAAACCGTCTGTTTTATGTGACGAAGGAACAATCGAAGACGGAGATGCTTTACTTGTCTTTAACTTTAGACCAGATCGCGTTCGTGAACTTTTTTCAGCAATAACTAATCCTGAATTTAATCAGTTTGCTAAAAAGGAATTAAATAATATAAATTTAGTTACTTTAATGCCTGTAAGTGACGAGGTGCTATCGACCCATGCTTTTGAAATAGAAAAGCTCGATAAGACCTTTGGAACCTACATATCTAGCTATGGACTGAAACAGTTGCGCATTGCTGAAACAGAAAAATATGCGCACGTAACATACTTTTTTGACGGGGGAGTAGAGCTTAATATTCCGCACTGCGATAGACATCTGATTCCGTCATCAAAAGTGGCAACATACGACCTAGCACCAAGTATGAGTGCTAGAGAAATATGTGAAGAATTACTTCCCAGAATACAAGACTATGATTTTATATTACTTAACTTTGCCAATGGTGATATGGTTGGACACACCGGTGTTTTTGAAGCAGCCGCCGAAGCTATTAAAACAGTCGATGAGTGTTTGGGTAAAATCTATAAAAGAAGTCAAGAACTTGGTTTTACTATGTTGGTTACTGCCGATCACGGAAATTGTGAAGAGATGCTCGATGAAGAAGGGAACGTTTTGACAGCACACAGCACAAATCCTGTACCATTTATCATCACTGACAAAAAGTATGAGATTCAAGATGGGAAACTAGCGGATATCGCTCCGACCCTTTTGGAAATAATCGGACTTCCTATCCCAATAGAGATGACTGGACAGTCACTTATTAAAAAATAGAAAGTTCTATTTCCAAAATCGAATATTTGTTCTATAATTAAATTGGGTGATATTATGGAAAGAATTGTATTTCATATCGATGTAAATAACGCTTACTTATCTTGGACGGCTATCAAGCTTTTAAAAGATGGTCACTCTATCGATATCAGGACAATCGAAGCCATAATTGGCGGTGATGAAGAAGCAAGGCATGGTATTGTCTTAGCTAAGTCGATGCCTGCTAAAAAAAAGGGTATAGCCACGGCGGAAACAATATATTCCGCACGAAAAAAATGTCCTAAACTTGAAATTTTTCCACCGGACTTTGACCTTTATCATGACATGTCGATGAAAATGTACAATTATTTAAAAAACTATTCACCAAATATAGAACATTATTCAATCGATGAATGTTTTATCGATATGACTAAAACATCTCTACTATATAAAGACTTAATGGCTACGGCCTACAAAATTAAAGAAGATATCAAAAATAACTTCGGTTTCACCGTTAATGTAGGGATAGGTAATAATAAACTCCTGGCAAAAATGGCCTCAGACTTTGAAAAGCCCGATAAAGTCCATACTCTTTTCATAAATGAAATTGAAACAAAAATGTGGCCCCTTCCGGTTGGTGAACTATTCATGGTTGGAAGAAAAAGTGCCAAACTTTTAAATGAACTGGGTATTTTCACAATCGGTGAATTAGCCCAGGCGGATATAAAAATGTTAAATAAACACTTTAAATCGATGGCTACTTCGATGTGGCAAAGCGCAAACGGTATCGATAACAGTCTTGTCGAAAAACATATTGCCAAGGATAAATCTATTTCAATATCATTTACAACTTCTAAAGATATAGATGATATCGATGAGCTGAAAAAAATATTACTTGCTCAGAGTCAAGAGATAGGTATGACGATGCGAAGCGAGAATAAAGCTGCCAATGTGATCGCTATAACCATTAGGACATATGATTTCATCAATTACTCTAAGCAAATGAAATTAAACAATGCGATATTTAGTTCTAAAGAGATCTATGAATATGCATCTAAACTTCTAGAGACTGCTTGGAATAGAGAAAAAGTAAGAAATATTGGAATTAGATTGTCAGGTTTAACCGAAGATAACAGCCATCAACTTTCAATTTTTGAAAGTATCGACAATAAAGAAAAAGATGACAAAGTTCAAGAAGCAATCGATAAAATAAATAGTAAGTTTAAATCACAGCTGGTCAAACCGGCCTCGTTATATAGAAAGAAAAACAATGAAAATAAATAGTGAAACTTTTTCAAAAACTAAAAGATTTGTCGACGAAATAAGTAGTAAACATTCATATCCTGAAAATATCAGGCATCTACTTTATATTGTCGTGCCAGCCTTTATTGAAAAATATGGTTTAAATGAAGATAAAAATATCTTTTCAGTCTTTGAAAAAGTACCTATTCGCATCGATGAAAAAGCTAATACATTAGTTGTTGCATATTTTGCTCGTCGACTATACTACAATGGCTTGTCATATGAAACGGATAAAGAAATAGTCCTCCAGCGTTATAATAGTATCGAAGTAGTAGAACTTCTCGATAGCCTTATTCATGAATATAACCACGCTCTTAATTCTCTTCGAAATGAAATCAAAGAAGACGGTAAAAGAGTGATGATGAGAACAGGTATTTCATATATTATTTATGATCGCAGTGATTCAACGAAAGTCTTGGAAAGCGATACCAATAGGACGCTTGAAGAGCTAGTTAATACAAGACAGACTGAAAGCATCATTGAGATCATCAAGTCATTTGCTACTATCGAAATCGCTGACGAAGAGATAATGAATAGCCTCCATTATGTCGAAAGACAAATAGGATCGGGTTATGAGTCTCAAGCCTATCTCCTTCAATCTTCAGTTTGTAAACCTCTAATTGATAATCGCAGCTTTCTTCCAACTTTAGAAAGACTTCGATATGATGGTTATGTCGATGATATACCTAGTTGGTTTGACGAAATAACAGGTGAAAAAGGGAGCTTTGATAAACTGTCTAAAATTCTTGATAAAAGCTTAAAACTAGAACACGAGTTTTATAAAGCTAAGTTCTTTAAAGCGAGAAAAATAAGTAAAATAAGAAGTTTAATTTCGCAAATGACCGATATTATTAATCTTTATGATAGTAATAGTATATATAAATAAATTGCTTAAAAAAGACTTATATGTTAGGATAATGGCAAAAAAAGGAGAATATATGGCTTGGATTAGAAATATCGATGCTTTATCATACTTCTTGAAGAAGCACGACGACTATAATGAATTAAATTTATTTTATGAATCTATCGACAACGAGAGAGGTTTTTTGCGTGGTGAATTTAGAGACAGTCACTTCGGAATAGCTTATAAAGAAGATGAATATTTGACCGTTAATTCACTTGGACCTAAAGAAGACCTAGATTACTTTGTAGCCTATTTTTTAAGACCGGTAATGTACGGAGAAAAACCACAGTTTTATTATGAGACTTCAAACTATGCTAACGATAAAAACCCAATTCGGGTATATGAGTGGGCGACAGTTAAAACAAACGAACGTTATGAAGCAATCATAAATAAAGGAAAATATAAGAAAAACATCAAAATATTTAACTTCGAAGACCTACGTGAAAAGCATAAAATCAAGGCAAAAGAATAACTTTTGTTTTTTATTCAGTTGTCAAAAAGGGCTTAAAATGGTATTATAAAAATAAGAAAGTTGGTGCGTAATGCGAAAAAAATATAATAGATTTATGCGACAGTATAAGTTCGTCTCAGATTATTATGATTATTTAGTTGAGCTAACTAAGGAACACTATTTTGTTGGAATAACAAACGAGTGGATTATCGATAACTATTATTTGGTTGTCGAATCTAAAAATATGATTAAAAACTTGAGTAAAAAAGATCGTGAAAGTCGAAAGATAGTTAACGGTAATGCCGATCTATACAACCTTATTAAAGGTATTTTTGAAAAGCATCATTATAACGTAGACTACAAGTTACTAACTAAAGAGATAAATAGTTATCAAACTCGCAGTTCGTATTACTTCACATATAATTCAATTAAAATTATTCCTATTTTGATTGCTTTTGTTGTACAAGAAAAACTTTATGAATTAAGTGTCGTCAAAAAAGAAAAAATGCAGGAGAAGCAGAAAGTAAGAGCTCTTGTCGATATTATCAAAAAGAAAAAAAGCGAAGATGATTATTTGAATCTTTGTGATTATATCGATGAGAAGATGTTTGAACATCCAGAATACTTAGAACAACTTAATAATGAGCTTAAAGATTTGGGAGAGCAATCTAATGAAATCTTTGTCGAGTTAAATAAGATGCTCGATGAAAGAGGGATAGACCTAAAAGAAGTTCTTCGCAAAGAACATGACATAAGTATTCAAAATAATATTTTAGTAGCCAACATCTTTGCTAGCTTTAAACTGCTTGGAAAAGTAACAATAACCGATTTAATTGTTAAAATTAGTAAGACGGAAAAGATACTTCAGGAAGAGGCTATCTACAGTAAGATGACAGATGAAACTAAGTCAATGTATCGAAGTCAGATAGTTAAAAACACCGAGAAAACTGATGAATATCAATATGTCGAATCGTTAATAAAAAAATCTAAAAAAGAGAATAAACACATAGGTTTTTACTTATTTCCAAAAGCTAATTATAAACTTAGAGGACTTGTTTATTTAACGACGATTATCGTTTTTACTATAATGATAAGTTTCTTCTTATCGGCTTATTTATTTTCATCTAGATTAATTAGTTTCCTAGTTGTATTAATACCGGTAAGCGAAGTAGTTATCCAGTTTACTAATAAACTTATGGCTAAGTTTTTTGGAACACAACCTATCCCTAAGATGAATTACAGTAAAGAAATTCCAGCCTCGGCTAGAACGATGATTGCTATACCAACCCTAATTAAAGATACTAAAAAAGTTAATCAGATGTTTAAAAATCTAGAAGCATATTATCTAAGTGTTGGGCAAGATAACGTTTACTTTGCTCTGGTTGGTGATGGTAAAGAAAGTAATACGCCGGATGATGAATTCGATGATGAAATAGTAAACTATGGGGTAAATAGGGCGGCCGAATTAAATAAAAAATATGGTAAAGATATATTCTGTTTTGTTTATCGCAAACGTTTATTTAATGAATCTGAAGGAAAGTTCCTCGGTTATGAAAGAAAGCGTGGAGCACTACTTCAATTTAATAAATTATTGCTAAAGCAGTATAGCAAAGCTGAAAAAGAAAAATATTTCTTTGCTGAAACAATCAGTGAAATAAAAGAAAAAATCAAGTATGTAATTACACTTGATGTCGATACCGGTCTTGGTATCGAAGCTGTTCAGCGACTGGTGGGACTGATGTCTCATCCACTTAATACCCCGGTTCTAAATAAAGAAAAGACAAAAGTAATCGCTGGTTTTGGTATTATTCAACCACGTATCAGTGTCGATATTGAATCGACTAATAAATCAGCTTACTCTCAGCTTATGGCCGGAGTAGGTGGTTTCGATGTCTATTCAACCGTCGTACCTAATTTTTACTTCGATGTTTTTGGCGAGGGAAGTTTTGTTGGAAAAGGTATCTATGATCTCGAAGTCTTCGAACAAGTCGTAGGTTCGGCCTTTCCTGAGAATCAAATTCTTAGTCACGACCTTATCGAAGGAAACTATCTAAGATGTGGATATGCTAGTGATGTCGAATTTATCGAAGATTTTCCGTCAGAATTTCTTGTTGATACATCAAGACAACACAGATGGGCTCGTGGTGACGTCCAAGTTATTGGCTGGATTAAAAACCAAGTTAAAACACTAGGTGAAAAAATTGTTAAAAACCCACTTAATGGTATCGAAAAATTTAAAATACTAGATAATGTTCGCCGACAATTTTTAAATCCAATGCTCCTTATTATCATACTCCTATCGTTTAGTTTTTATAAATTATCACCGATTTATCCATTACTATCAGTTGTTATGGTTATATTACTACCGATACTTCTTTATCTAAAAGATTTTCTCCGACTACAAAATAAAAAAGTGTTCTCCTTTAAATATTATGATAATTTATTGTTTGGTAACTTTGCGATTATGTCGCGTGTTTTGATAACTTTCGTCACGATTCCTTATTATGCAAATCATTATATGAATGCCTTTGTCAAAGCAGTTTATCGAATGACTATAAGTCGTAAAAATTTACTAAACTGGGTTACTGCTGAGGATGCTGCCAAGACTATAAGTAACGATTTAAAGACTTATTTCAGAGTGTTTAAAGCTAACTTTATCGTCAGTATCATCTTAGTTGCAACGGCTTTCTTTACTAAAACAGAACATGTAGGATCGCTTTCTCTTCTTGTTATGTTATTTTTAATAGCTCCATGGCTTCTTTGGTTTATTAGTCAAAAGTATGACTCTAAAATTAAGCTATATCCACACGAAGAAGAAGAGTTAAGTGAAATAGCGTATAGAACGTGGTTATACTTTGAACATTTACTAAACGAAAAAAATAATTATCTTATTCCTGATAACTATCAAGTTGGAAGAGAAGAGCCGGAAGATATGAAAACTTCACCTACCGACATAGGTATGTCGATGATGGCTATCTTAGCAGCTCAAGAATTTGATTTTATCGATGTTAAAGATACGCTTATCTATTTTGATAAAATATTTACCACTCTTGAAAAACTAGAAAAATGGAATGGTCATCTATACAACTGGATTAATATCCATACTTTAGAAAAAATGGCACCAAACTATGTGTCATCAGTCGATAGTGCTAATCTTGCCGCAGCTCTTCTTACGGTTAAGTCATACCTAAAAGAATATGATGATGCTTTAATGGAACGTGCAACAAAGCTTTTCGAAGATATGAATTTTAAAAAGTTCTATACCGAGCAAGAGGTCTTTAGTATTGGTTATGATACGATCGAAGAAAAACTTTCTCCTTATAACTACAACAAGTTCGCTAGTGAAAGTAGAATTATGAGTTTTGTAGCTATCGTCAAGGGTGATGTCGACAGCAAGCACTGGATGTGTCTTGATAAGACCCTTACTAAACACAAACGTCGCAAAGGACTGGTTTCGTGGGGAGGAACTTCGTTTGAGTACTTCATGCCACTTCTCTTTATGAAAACTTATCCTAACACTTTGCTTGATGAAAGTTACTACTTTGCAACTTATTGTCAGCGCGACTACATGAATGAAATAAATCCTAATCTGCCTTGGGGAATCTCTGAGTCAGCTTATTCAGAACTAGATAACGGTGAAAACTATAAATATAAAGCTTTTGGAACCCCGTATCTAAAAATCATCGAAGAAAAACGTCAACGCATAGTAATTTCACCATATTCATCGGCCCTTGCAATTATGATAGAGCCAAAAGAAGTGTATGAGAACCTGCGCAATTTTAAGAAACTTGGAATGTACAGTGATTATGGTTTCTATGAGTCTTATGACTATGATAATAGTACTAAAGTATCAGCTTACTTTGCCCATCACCAGGGAATGATGCTGACTGCTATATCTAACTATATTCACGATGGTGCTATTCAAAATTATTTCCACGAAGATTTAAGGGTTAAATCATTTGAACTATTACTAAAAGAAAAAGTTCAACTTAACCCGGTTATCGATCTTAAGATGTTCGGTTATAAGAAATATAACTATGAACGTGAAAAAGTTGAAAATGATATCAGAGAATTTAACTACTTATCCGAAGTGCCAGAGTTGTCTGTTCTTTCAAACGGAAAGTATGCACTCCTAATTAATGATCGTGGTAATGGCTTTAGCCGCTTTGAGACGACACAACTTAATAGATACCGTAAGATTACTGAACAGGACTATGGAAACTTCTTGTATCTAAAGGATAAAGATCTAGGAAGGTTTTGGTCTAACACTTATTCGCCGGTTAATATAGAGCCTGAAAAATACAACGTCGTTTTTTCGACCGACAGAGTAAAGTTTGCTAGATATGACTATGGAATAACGACTAAAACAGAAATTGTCGTAACTAAAGAAAACGATGCTGAAATTAGAAAGGTCACATTAAAGAACCACTCTGATAAAGCAAAGAATATCGAACTTACGACATATTCAGAAGCTATTATCGAGGATAATATAATCGATGTAACACATAGAACTTTCCACAATCTATTTGTTAAAAGTTACTATGATGAAGTTACTCAAACATTATTAATGCGTCGTAAAAACAATAGTAAAAAAGAAAGTTCTTACTTTATTAATCGTATCTTTATACCAGGCGAAGAACACAGCGTAAGTTATGAAACAGAGCGTGCTAACTTTATTGGAAGATGTGAAAACACCGATAATCCAGCCGCTATGCATGTCGAGCAGCTTTCTAATACCGTCGGTGATAACATCGATCCGATCATGGCTCTTCGCAGTCAAGTTACAATCGAAGCAGGTAGCGAAAAAAACATCTATTTAATATATGGATTTTCTAAATCTCGCGAAAAAGCAATGAAGATTATCAGCGATTACGATAGTGAAACAAAGATTGCTCTAGCATTTAGTTATGCAACTGAAGCCAATAATATTAATACTAAACTATTAAATATAACCGGACCCGATATTAGAAATTATAATTTAATGCTTAATTATCTGTATCAGACTAGCAAACATTTCGTTAATGACTTTAGAAAAGATATTCTAACTAAAAACAGTCTAAATCAATCTAATCTATGGAAATTTGATATTACTGGTGATAGACCGATCATTTTAGTTGAAATAAGTGAAAGTGAATCTTTAGGCTTCGTTTTAGATATGCTCAAAGCTTATGAATATTTTAAAACTAGAGGAATATTTATCGATGTCGTCATAATTAATCGCGAAAAAGAAAAGTACAAACCGATTATCGATCGAGCGATAGAACAAGAGTTATATCGTATTGAAACCTTATTTGACTTTGGTGGTACACCTGGAAAAGTATATGTTTTAGATGGTGATACTGTAAGTGATGAAGAAGTTACTTCATTTAGAATGGTTGCGAGAATTAGTTTTAATACCGAAGAAAACATCTCATTTGGTGACAGTATCGAAAAGATGCGTGCTGAAAACAAGATGTTGCCATTCCCAGAGCGTGTTATCGCTAAAGCAAACCCAGCTAAAATAAAGAAAGAAGGACTAGAATTCTTTAACAACTATGGTGGTTTCATTAACGATGGTAAAGAATATATGATTACTGATTCACATACACCGACGCCTTGGTCAAACGTTATTGCCAATCCAAACTTTGGAACGATAGTAACAAACAACGCTTGTGGCTTCACCTATGCATATAACAGTCAGATGTTTAAAGTGACTTCTTGGACTAACGATATAGTTTTAAATGATAAATCCGAAGGAATTAAAATAGATGGAACATTAATTGATCCATCGTTGGCAAGACACGGCTTTGGATATTCGATCTTTAATAATAATACCGATGAATATAGTTTAAATACGACTCAGTTTGTAGCACTGGATGACACTATCAAGTTCTATAATTGTCACATCGTAAATGAACTAAAAGAAAAAAAGAAATTTTCTCTTACTTTCTGGATCAATCCTACTTTCGGTCCTAACGAAGAAAAATCAAGTCGTTACCTCCTAAGTGAATTTAGTGAAGAGATGAACTCCGTTTTAATCAGAAATGTCTACAATCCAGACTTCTCTCACGTCACTTCCTTTATGACATCGACCCTTCCTGCGACCGATTTCTCTGTTGATAGAGTTATCTTTAAATCTATAACAGTTGACATTGAGCTGGATGGTGGTGAAGAAAAAGACTTTGCTTTCATGCTTGGAACCGAGGTTGAGCACGAAGATATTAGAAAACTAATTAATAAGTTTGGCACGGTTGATAAAATCAATAAAGAATATGAAAAAGTTAAAAACTTTTGGAAAGAAAAACTTGGTACTATCAAGGTTAAAACGCCAGACAAGAGTTTTGACTACATAATGAATGGTTGGTACTTGTATCAGTCAATCGCTTCGAGAAACTATGCTAAAGCAGGTTTCTATCAAGTCGGAGGAGCCTTTGGTTATCGCGATCAATTACAAGATTGTACTAACGCTTGTATCGTCGATCCACAAGCTGCTAAAGAACAAATTATTAAAAATGCTATGCATCAGTTCCGTGAGGGAGATGTCCTTCACTGGTGGCACGAACGCGGACGATTTGGTCTGCGCAGTTGCTACAAAGATGATTATCTGTGGCTTGTCTATGCTGTAAGTGAATACTTACTTATTACTGAGGATTACAGTATCTTAGATGAGAAGGTAGCGTTTGTCAGTGGAGCAGTTCTAGCTGATGGTGAAGAAGAACGTGGAATGAACTTTAACTATACGAGAGAAACCTCGTCAATCTATACGCACTGCTTGCTTGCTATCAACAGAGCTCTTGCCAATATGGGAGCTAACGGTCTTCCGCTCATGGGTGGAGGAGACTGGAATGATGGAATGAACAAGGTTGGAATCGGTGGAAAAGGTACGAGTGTTTGGCTAGGTTTCTTCCTTCACATTGCCCTGGATAGATTTATCGCTTTCAGTAAAAAATATGATGCTAAAAAGAGTATGACAACTTACGAAAAAGAAATGCATAAACTGGATAAAGCTTTAAACGAGGTTGCGTGGGACGGAGAATATTACATGAGAGCTTTCTTTGATAACGGAAACAAATTAGGGTCTCATGAAAATAGAGAAGCTCGAATTGATTTGGTCTCTCAAAGCTTCTCGGTATTAAGTGGAGTTGCAAGTAAAGAACGAGCTGAAAAAGCAATAAAATCGGCCGAAGAAAATCTTGTCGATAATGAATTAAATATCGTTAAATTACTTACACCACCGTTTAAAAATACCAAGGATGTTCCTGGTTATATAATGGATTATCCAGAAGGTGTCAGAGAAAACGGTGGACAGTATACTCACTCTGTGTCTTGGTATATCATAAGCTTAATCAAAGTTGGCGCAATCGATCTTGCCTACAAATACTTCTCGATGATTAACCCGATTAATCGTAGCCTTGATAAAAAAGCAGTCGATACTTATCAAGTTGAACCGTATGTTATAGCCGCGGACATTTACAGTAATCCAAATAATCCAGCCCGTGGTGGATGGACCTGGTATACAGGAAGTGCTGCGTGGTTCTATAATGTTGGTATCGCTCATATCTTAGGTATGGTAAAGCGTGGAAAAAAACTCTTAATCGAACCTAATGTTCCATCTAGTTGGAAAGATTTTGAAATCGAATACAAATATATGGAAACAATCTATAAAATCAAAGTAATAATTGGCAATAGTGAAAAAATGGTTATCGATGGAGAAGAGACAAAAAAGCGTGAAATCAATCTTAAGAATGATAAACGTTTACATACGGTCATAGTAAATGTTAAGGGTGTAAAATGATATTAGAATTAGAAAAGTACTCAAGTCATTATGCTAGAAAGGATTATGAGGGTAAAAATGAAATAAGAGAAAGATTCACCGTTGGTGATTTATCAAGCTGGATGAATCTATCTTACTATGTATCTGGTGAAGAAGTAGAAAAAGTTTTAAGCATATCGGATAAAGTGAGAGCATCTTGTGATGTATTTGTAGTAATTGGAATTGGGGGCTCTTACATGGGTAGTAAAGCTGTCATCGAGGCTCTTAGTCCTTACTATGAAAGATCAAAGCCCGAAATCATATTTATTGGTACTGACTTAGATGCTAAATATTACGAAGAAACTTTAGAATATTTGAAAAAGAAAGAATTTTTCGTCAATGTCATTTCGAAATCAGGAAATACATTAGAGCCATCACTTGCTTTTGATTTAGTAAGACAACTTGCTGAAGAAAAGTACGGTGATAAAGCTAGAGATAGAATCATTGTTACAACTGATGCCCAAAACGGAAGTTTGCGAAATCTAGTTAATGAAAAGCACTATGAATCATTAGTTGTGCCTAGCCAAGTGGGTGGAAGGTTTTCTGTTTTCACAGTTGTGGGACTTCTTCCTATTGCTGTTGCTGGAGTAGATATTAAAGAACTCCTTCGTGGGGCAAGTGATGGGATGAAACAGCTCGAAGAAGCTTTTGATTATAGCTATCGTCGTAAAGACTTCGAAGCATTGGGTAAAACAGTTGAATCATTTACTATCTATGAATCTAGATTCATCTATCTAGCTGAATGGCTTCGCCAATTATTTGGCGAAACCCAAGGTAAAGAAGCTAAAGGTTTGCTTCCTGTTTATAACTTAAACAGCAGGGATCTTCATTCGCTGGGACAATTTCTGCAAGAGGGAAGAAAACAGGTTTTTGAAACAGTTATATCAGTTTCACAGGAGCACAGTCTCTTTATCGACAGATATGCTAAAACACTATCTAGGATCAACTATTTAGTTTCTGAAGCGGTTGCCATGTCGCATGAGATAGGCAACACACCAAGTATCTTTATCGAAATAAAAAAACTAGATGCATACAATTTAGCCAAACTAATGCAGTGGTTTATATACGCTTCGATAATAGGAGCTTTAATCGATGGTGTTAACCCATTTGATCAGCCTGGAGTCGAAGAATACAAAAAGATGGTTACTAGCAAATTAGAGAGCAATTAAGATGCTCTTTTTTTTGACTTTTTAACTTCTATAATCTATACTATTTATAGAACGTGAGGTAAGTATGAACAACGATAATAATTACGATTATGACCTTAGTAAAGACCCGTTATTAAATGGGCCAAAAAAAGAAAATAATGGACCGGAATTATCGCTTTTTCCTATAAATGATAGGAAAAGATATGTCGAAGCAAGTAATAATCAAAGTACCTCTGGTGTTAAAAATTTAAAAATTAATCCAGAGATATTAAAGAAAAATAAAAAGAAAGCCCCTAACTACTTTCTTAGAAGAGCAGCCGCTGTAATTCTTGGTGCGACAATTATTGCTGGAACTTTTACGGCCGTAAGTAACTTTAGACGAAACGATAGTGACCTTCCGGCGATAGTAGCTGAAGTAGACGAAGGCAACATGATACATATCGAAAATGTTGATTTTGAAAATCTACTTGTCGTCTTAAACGAAAGTGGCGATGTTAGAAAAATAACAGCTGTAGCTGAAAGTCTTCTTGAAGAAGCCGGAGCGGAAGTGGTAATTACCAAAAACGCCGATACTGTTAAAGAAGTGGTGGATGCTAGTGGTGATAAGACGGCAGTTGTCTTTGATATCAACTCACAAATTAACAGTGGTGGATCGATGATTGTTTTAACTAATTATGACAACGAAGATCGCGTTAAATCAGACATGCTATCTTATGCTTTAATTAGTGAGACAAACAAAATCTCTGAAACCAGTCTAAGAAGTGGTAGGTCAAACGCAAAAGGAGCAAGAGAAGAGACCGCTATTGAAAAAGTGGTTGATAATGCCAAAGTTGCAACAACAACTTTAGCTGTACCTGAAAATAAAGAAATGTATGATTACATAGCAAACAGTTATGGCTTAGCGATATATAACGCATCAGTCAAATATGCATACAATCAAAATATAGTTTCAGATATAGATCTTAACTTATTAATTAGAACTGAATACAATGATACAATCAGTGGCTTAAAGGACAAGTATAATTACTCTGTAAGACGACTTGAGGGAAATAGTGGCCTGCTTCGTAACGATGAATTAGTTCAAGTAGGAAATACACCTTCAGCCCTAAGCTCGATGACGTCGGTCGAATCTCCAAGAGGGCTTTCACATGATGCCGGCGATGAAATTAAAACAACGACTATTTATGAGGTGAAACCGGGCGATACATTAACAAGTATTAGACACGCATTAAATAATAAAGGAATCGGTAGTAACTTGGCAAACCCAAATGATATTATAGCGGGACAGCAGTTGTCATATATTACAAATAAAGAAGGACCACTAATAGTGGTACCTGCAATGGTTAATGAAACCAAAGAACTAAGTAGAGGGAGATAAATAACATGGGTTATTCTATATTTTTGTTAGTAGTAATTGGTATCACTATATTTTCGATGATAAGGGAAATTAAAGAATACGAGCGAGGTGTATTATTTGGTTACGGAAAGTTTGTCAAGGTTCTAGAGCCGGGATGGCATATAATCATTCCGCTTATTAGATCGCTTAGAATAATTGATATCAGAACTAAAGCAGTAGACGTTCCTTGGCAAGAGGCAATTACTAAAGACAACGTTTCGGTAAAAATTAATGCTGTAATTTACTATAATATATTCGATGCATCTTTGACCATTATAACAGTTGAAAATTACAAATATGCAGTCGAGCAACTTGCTCAAACAACGATGAGAAATATTGTCGGTTCTGTAACACTCGATGAGCTACTAAGTGAGCGTGATGAAATTTCACATAAGATTTGCGAAATAGTAGATGTAGCAACCGATCCGTGGGGAGTAAAAGTAGATAATGTTGAACTTAAAGATATATCTCTTCCAGAAGAGATGAAGCGTGTAATCGCTAAGGCGGCAGAGGCTGAAAGAGAAAAAGCAGCCGTAATTACCAAAGCAGCTGGAGAAGTTGAAGCTTCTAAAAATCTAGCAACAGCGGCTAAAACCCTAAGTGAAGCACCGGGTGCACTACACCTGAGAACTTTATCAACTATTAACGATGTCAGTTCAGATCAATCAAACACTATAATATTTGCTATGCCAATTGAAGTGCTCAAAGCTTTCGAAGGCAGAAAAGACTCAGTTGATATGACAGAGTTGGCAAAACTCTTAAAAGATAAAAATACTAAGTGATTTACATAATCACTTTTTTCTTGCGATATAATTTGTAATAGTTTCTAAAAAAAGATATAATAAAGTTGGGAATGAGGAGAAATGAAAAAAATTGAGATAGGTGACCGATACATCATTCACAGCTATAAGCACGACGGTAGTGTGCATCGCAGCTGGGATGAAGCGGTACTTCTCGATATCAAGGACGATTGTTATGTCTTTGCTAACGAGAGAACCAAAGTTGTCGAGTCCGATGGTCGCGTTTGGAAGACCAAGGAACCAGCAATTCTCTATTTTTACAAGAACTCTTGGTATAATATTATTGGACAATTGAAAAAGGGAGGCATATTTTATTATTGCAACATCGCAAGCCCTTTTGTCATCGAAGAAAAAACAATTAAATATATCGATTATGATTTAGACTTGCGTGTTTTTCCAGATGGAGCATTTAAGATTCTAGATCGTGGTGAATACAACTACCATAAAAAGAAAATGAATTATTCACCAAAGTTGGATACTATTATAAAGGGAGAGTTAAGTAAATTAATCGAGCACGCCAAAAAGAAAGATAGTCCTTTTACTCATGTGGAGCTAAAAGAATACTACGAAGTATATAAGAAGATAAGTAAAAAGTAGTGCTCCGTGACAAGAGAATGTAAAAAAGAAAAAAAGATGTCAAAATAATTGACATCTTTTCTTTATGTTGTTACTATTCATATACACCCCAATTTTCGTAAAGGCTTTAAAAAGCTGAGAAAAATTGAGGTGCAACTAATATTATCAAATAAATTTATAAACTGTAAACTGTTGATAACAAAGAAAAGTCGTTTTCAACACCACGTAGTGTGTCGAAAAAAACTTGAAAAAAGTTGTTGACTTCCTTGTTCTTATTTGTTAAATTAGTTTACGTTGTCGCGAAAAGTGACAAATAATATAAAGTTTACAAATTAACGTTAAAACTTCTCAAAAGTTGTTGACTTGGGGCTTTATATTTGATATTATTAGAACGCAACTTATGAAAAAACAGCACGAGAACGATCTTTGAAAACTGAGCAAAACGTCAATTTTGAGTAGTCAGGATTAAAATTTTAGAAATCAAACTTTAAAAAATAATTTTTTTTTGGAGAGTTTGATCCTGGCTCAGGATGAACGCTGGCGGCATGCCTA
>CAZVUK010000006.1:17165-45401 GCA_964630225.1 uncultured Muribaculaceae bacterium | reverse complement strand
CAATTAGATGAAATATATCCATATCTATATTTTTATTAGTTAAATTTATAATATCATCATCTACTATTTTTTTTTCATCAAATTTATATAACTTAATTTTATCGACTTCTTTTTCTAATAAATTCAAGTTATTCCCTACTCTAGTTATTAATAAATTAATTGAACTATGGTTTATTTTATAACCGTCAAACATATTTTTTACAATACCTTCTATATTATTAGCAAAGTTATAATCTTTTACAGTTCCTATCTTTTTAATTTTTTTAACTATTTTTTTTCTATCGTCAATATTTTCTTCATTAACAGTAAATATCATAATAGTATCAGGATTAATATTGTCAAAATATTTGTCTAATTCTTCGATATTTGAATCTAAGATACTTTTTTTAGATCCAGTAAAAAGATGACTATTATTACAAATCAACACCTTTTTATTACTAAATAATGAAATAGTTAAGGCATCATCGATAATATCTTTTAATAAGGTTATTTCTAAATCATAGGTATTTACGTTGATATTATCGATATTATTATCAGATAGTATCTTTTTAATTTCTTTATTAATTAGGTAATCTTCTTTACCATAAAATAAATATAACATAAATCACCCCACTATTGTTGTAATATAAATATTATATCAAAAAACCACTAAAAAAGATATTAGTTATTAAAAAGGCTTAACATTAAAGTAGTTAAAACAAATTTTATTAAAAGAAATATGACCTTTTTAATCATATTTCTTTTATTTTTGATCTTAATAATTTCTTATATTAGGTATTAAACTTATTTAAAAATCGAATATTTTTTAAGTAATAAATCAAACTTATAATAATAGATAATATAATGATACCAAAAATTGTTAATCCATTTACAAAATTAAATATCTTTTTACCTTTACTTTTGCCAATATAAAAATCAATTAAATTGGTATTAGAATAAATTTGAGCAGTTTCTGATATATTTTTTTCTTCTTCACTAGACATGAAAAATTCCTCGTCATATATAACAAATTCTTTTTTAGCAGGGTCATATGCTAAAACATATTCCTTTTCTTCTATTAAATTATTTTCATTATTACTATTAAGTTTTGTTTCTTTGTTGATTTCACCTATTAATACTTTATCAATAGGATTTAAAATTAATTTTTTTTCTAACTTTTTACTTTCAACATAACTATTATAAATATCTTTATTTATAACGCTTTTTGAAATAGTTAATTTTAATTTGAAGTAATCTATTAAGGACATATCAAGTTTGGCTTTATCAACAAAAATTCTTTGACCTGTTCTATAGTCAAAACCATAAAAACTACCATTATCGTATACTACTATTATAGTACCATTGTTATCAGAAAAATTATGTGTTATATACTTTATGTTGTTATTTTCAAAATCATTTGGAAAATTTATCTTTTCTTTCAAATTGTAGATAATACCGTCAATACCAAGTACAGTTTGATATGATTTATTACCGTAATTATCGATTATTACACTATCTTTCATAGAAGGTAATCTACTATCAATTATTTCTAATTTTCCGTCCTTTATGAAAATTTGATTTTCATAAATAGTATTATTTCCAAAGTTTTCTATTGTAGAAAATTTACTATATGTTCTAATAACAGAATTTTCATGTTTAAATTCAAATAATGGTATTATTGTATCTAAAAGAGTAATTCCTTTAATTTTATTATCAGTTGGTTGTTTTGAAGTTAGATTATATATATCACCATCTATATTTAAAGCTTTATCTAAATATAGATTTACAAATATTCCTGCGATATTTGTATCATTACTAATAATACGATCACTCTTTATATAATAATATTTATCACCAAAAACTGATGCTTCTCTTTTAACAATATCTGGAGTGATTTCTTTTGTAGTTTCATTTATGGCATCACTAATTATAATTGTAAAGTCGGTAACATAATCATAGTTAAAAGTATATACTCTGCTATTTATAGGTTGTTCTGTAACTATTTTATTATCTACCTTAATAATAAACTTAGTATATTCTTGAATGCTACTAAATTCAATATTGATTTTATCAACACCTGTCGAATATACATCTACTTTAGGCAAATTATTAAAACTAGTTACCACTTGACTCATTAATGGATTAATATCACTAGGTAGGTTCATTAATACTTGATTTGGTACTATTATAGCACTCGCATTTTTAATTCGTGGAAAGTGACCATTTGCTAAATCTGGATAATTCCAACGACTAGTTGCCAAACCAATCCCGGTGTATGTAGATTGTACTTTTAATTTATTATTATCAACTAGATTAGTAGCAGTAAGTCCATTATTCGGAACATCTTTTACTGGTGTTCCATTAATAGTTGTTTTATCGTATACTCTTAAATTATTAATTAAATTAGAATATGCTCTATCGTTACCTACACTTGGAGAAGCTAATCCATATTGGTTAGTAGCAGTAATATTTGCAACTACTAAATTACCATAGTAGTGACCAGTATATAATGGTGCTTCAGCTTTGCCTATTAAACCACCAGCATTACTTTCAGCTTTTACATTACTTCTTTCTACAATAGTATAATATATTCTTGATACGTTAGTTACAGCTGTTGTAAATTGATTATTAACATATCCTATCACTGCTCCTGCATTAACACCAGTGGCTTCAACATTAGCATTTGTATTATTGTATCCAATATTACCAGAAATGATGTAGCCAGTTATACCACCAACATTATTTACTCCTTTAACTGTTGTATTATAAGTAAAACTATAGTGAACACTACTACTTTGGTAGCCTATAAATCCTCCGGTATTAAATCCTTTAGAAGTTATAGTTGAATTTATGACACCAGAATTATATTGGGCATATCCGCTTAGACCAACCATCCCGCCGACGTTTTCTGAAGATGTTGACAAGCCTTCTACTAATGTATCAGACACATATCCATTATAAATATTGTAGGAATATCCAAATGCGCCCCCTATATTCTTGCCTGTTCCCATAATGTGACAGTTATTAACATATATTTCATCTAATCTACCAAAATAACTATTGCCAGACATTCCGCCAACGTAAGTAGTACCACTAATAGTTGAATCTGAAATTGATGAATAACTTGCACTTCCAACTCCAGCTAAACCACCCACATAGGTTCTTCCTGAAACATTCATATCGCTTAGAGTAAAATTATTAAAGGTTGTGGTTGCATAATATTCTTTATGTCCAAGAACTCCACCAGCATAATCACGACCTTTAACAGTGACATGACTAGCTGTTATATTATTAAAATTATTATCGTATAGCGATCTTGATACAAATCCTGATGTAAAATCTAGTCCTATTGCTGTAATGTTTTGGAGTGTAACATTTGTAGTATTATATCCTCTACCCAATACTATTGGTGCAACATATGACATTTTTGAAGCATTAATTGTAATATTAGTAAAGTTTACGTTATCAATATCAGCATAACTCATTCTAATTATACCAGTATAATTACCAGAGGTAGCAATATTATTAATTTGAATGTTTTCAAAATTAATATTTTTTAAACTTGTACTTATTTTTTTAATAAGTGAATTATAACTACCTTTGAAATTTACAGTTAAATTTTTTAAAGTATGTCCGCCATCAGTTCCTTCTAAACGTCCAATAGAAACGTTAGTGTTAATATTTATTTTCCCTGTGAAGTCAATGTCAGCAACTAAACGATAATTCTCTAAATCATCTTTACTTATAGATTGCCAATCTTCAAATTTTTCAATATTTTTATAAAATTGTAATGGGATTACTATAGCTTTTTTCAATAATTTACTTTCGCCATTTTCTTCATAAATTATCTTATTTAATTTATAGGTATCAAAATATTTATTTGGTGCAACGATAACTTCTATGGTCGTTACTCCATCAATTGTAAAATTTTTCTTGGTTTCAACAATATTAAAATAATCAAATTCTATATTAGTAATATTTATATTTTCCGGATTCCTAAAACTAACTAATACAGTAGCATCATTAATTCTTTGGACTACATTTACATTAATAATTGGAAACTTTGCTTCTTCTAGGTAATTGTTAACTTGATTAGGTAACAATTGATTACCAGTAGTATTATATAATTTTGGTAGACTGCCATCTGTTTCTATACCGTCATAGTTAAAGGAGTCCCCTAATTTTATAACATTAACATACGTATTCTTTATTAATAAATCTTCTTTACTAAGCAAAATTTCACCAAAAAAGTTATTAGAAGTAAAACCATTTATAGTTTGTTCTGAATAAGCATAATTATATTGATTAGGTGCAATATTTCCAACAGTTCTATGAATATTAGTAGTTAAATAAGAACTATATAGATTACCTAATGATAATGTATTTGAAGTAATATTATTAGTACTATTCCCAATAATACCACCTATAAAATCAAATTCACTATCTATATCAACTTTTGAATAAACATTATATAAACTTCCACTAGACAAACCAACTATACCACCGGTATAAATGGAATTGGTTGCAATTTTACCAACTGCGTAACTATTTTCAATAATACCCCCACTTAATTGTCCGACTAAACCTCCTACACCATAAGTTGAAATCGAATCAAGAATACTGATATTAATATCTTGTGCAAAGCAATTTTCTATGTATCCAGAACTTAGATATCCAACTAAAGAACCAATTCTAACGTCATTTAGTTCTTCTCCTGTTATATTATTAAAGTTAGTTACAGATGAATTTCTAATAATTACTCCACTGCTTGAATATCCTATTAAACCACCTATATGACCAGATGCATTTACATAGACATTCTTCATATGAACATTCTCTATAATGGGATTACCAGTTGTGTTATAAATTAATCCACCATAAGAAGATACATTCGTTTTTCTATAATTTTGAACATATAAATTTTGTATTTCGCCGCTTAATGTAGTAAATAAGCCGTTACCACTAGTAATTTCTATATTCTTAATGGTATGACCATTACCATTTAATTTTCCGGAAAAATTACCTACTGCAAAATTAATAGCATCTCTAAAATCTAAATCAGTCGTCAATTGATAGTTTTCACTTGGACTGTTTTTTATTAATTTCCAATCATCAATTGATGAAATATTTCTATATAAATCAAAATAAAGAATTCTTTCATTTACTTCATATCTTCTAGTATAAGGTATATTATATTCCCCAACAGAATTAATGGACATAACATAGTATTTCGATACATATTTTATTGGATTTGTAATATTAGCGATTACTTTGCTCTTTCCTTTTGCATATGTTTGAGATAATATTTCAACCGAAACATCTTTGATATCAATTTTTGTAATTCTTTCCCCAGCTGGATTATGTACATTAAATGCTACTTTAGCTGAGTTAATTTTAGGCTCAATTACTTCTAAAGATGTAATATCAATTAAATCAGCATCTTCAACTGTAATTAAAGGAATTAATTCTTGGTTTGGCATACAGTCTGGCCAATCTAATTGTGGGTAAAAACCTTTTGAAACTAATTCATCAACGATAAATTTATTCTCATCATTTAATACGTTGTTTTGAAAATCAACATCATGAATAGCTAAACTGGAAACTTTCTGACTATAACTAGCATTAAATATATCGTTTGCTGCATAAAATAAATTTCTAACGTTAATTGTACTAGAGACAACCCCGACATTAGGATCGCGTTTTAAATCAACACCTTGTCCAGAACCAACAGAATAAACATTTTGAATAATTCCTCGATTGCTTTCACCAATAATATTACCAACTTGTTTATTTCTATCTCCTTCATCAATCGTATTAACATTAATCAAAGAAAAAACGTTTTCAATGCTTGAATTCACTCCAGTATAAGCCGCAATAGGACCAACTCTTTTATTTCCAGTAGTACCATTAGGAAAAGTAGCATTTATTGGTTCGCCGTATACATAACCATTTTTCATTTTTCCATAATTATGCAAAACTCCAGTTGAAAAAAAGTATGATCCATGAATTGGCACTTTAGAATTAATAACAAAATTTTCTACTGTACCATAATTAACATAAGAAATTGTATCATATATAATATTTGGTACAGCAATAGCTTCAACAATTGTAACCTTTAGATTTCTTATTGTACCATAACTGTAATAGTTGAATCCATACCAGTAACTTCTTTCAACAGTACTGTCCAACGATATTTCCAAATCTAAATTTTGGATTAATGCTATACTAGAAAGTGTATGAAATAAATATGATGGTCTATTTAACATGTTTAGTTTTACAGTATGACCTTGAAAATCAATTTCACCATTAAATGTAACACTATAATATTTATTAATTCTAGTAAAATCTAAATCATTTAAAACAATATACTTCTTATTTCTATCCATAGCAAAAAACTCATCAATTGTTCGAATACTACGTATTTCTTTTTCAGTAGTAAAAGTAGTACTGTTAATAACATAGAAACGATCTCTTATTTTTACTAATAATTCAAACCTATATTCAGAATTACGCTCCAAAACATATTGTTTGAGTGCATCAACGACAGTTGTTGTATCACCCATTTCATAATAATTGGTTTCAATTTCTACATTGTCTTTATATACTCTAATATAATAATCCTTAGTAATAATTTCATTTCTGGTATCATTAAGATTTACAATTAACTCAGTATTATACAATAATGGTGAAGTACTTGGTTTTTCTAAAAGACTAATTAAACCAATACTGCCAAATATTCCTTCTTCTGTATAAATAGTATTTTCATCGATTGGATAATTACTATAAAAGGTTGCATTAGTATGACCTTCATTATATTCTTCTACAAGGTATTGAAATTTATAATTAATTTGTTTGTTTAATTTAGAATACTCGACTCTAACATAATCATCGTTAATATTAATATCATCAACTTTGATTATACGATCCCTTTCGTCACGTACTTCGATAGAAACTTTATTACTTAAAATAGCATTGTCAGGGTCAATAACTTTAACATCAAAGTCAATTAAATTTTGAGTAGAAAACATGTTTCTAATTAAAACTCGAGCTTTCATTTTCATTGTTTTGAAAGACTTTAAATTATTTAAAGTTTTTAAAGTACTACTACTATTACCTTGTTTTACAGATGATTGAATATCAATATAATATGTTGTTGATGAAACTAAGTCATCAATAGTAATATCTGTATTATTGCCCATTTTTAACTCGTTAATGTCTTCACCCGAAATATTTTGATCATAGACAACTACTTCTTTATTATTTAGTTTTTTAATTATTTTTATATTTAATTCGTCTAATAATGTAACTAACCTACTATCAGTACTTTCATTATTTATTTTTATACTCATTTTTGCACTTGAATCAGTTATACTAAGCATATTAATATTAAATCTAAAGTAACCTAAGGTTGTTATTGAAGCAGAAGTAAATTTTGCTTCACCAATTATTTGATCCCTTTGTGTGTCATTTCCATCACCTATGTCAAAATCAGCATAAGCATAAATTGTAAATACTTCATTAGGATTTAACTTGGTAAGTTTAATATTACCATTACTTGGCATAAGACCATCATCAACTACCTTGTTAGTATTTGAATAAATTATATATCGATAATTATTTATAGATACATTATCAATATTTTTGAGATTCACTTTCAATTCTATTTCAACAATATCATTTGTAAGTACTTTAATATTGGCTTTGGGTATAGCTTTAGAAGTAATAGTCTCTCCATTATTATTAATAACTTTTAAATCATTACCATAATTATCAGATAATAATATAGTAAAATTAATAACACTATTAGATTTTAAAGTGTCAGGGCTTGTATATGTAATTGCATTCCCATTTAAGAGTGAATATAAATCGTTACTAGATAATTTGTAGATTTCATCATTAATAACAACTATACCTTTTTTCACACCTTTAATTACTTCAGAATCCAAATTTGATTCTATTCGTAAATCAAGTAATTCGATTTTATTTGAATATATTGATCCAGGAGTAAAAGCTAATTTAATAATTTCTAACTCTTCAATTCCTTTAGTTGTAATAGTTTGTTGAAAAAATGTTTCTTGTATTTCTTGATCCTTGTCATTAATATAGTTAAAGGTTCCTGTTACTTCAAATTCTGTACCAGGTGATAATCCTAGTATTTGAAACTTTCCAGAACTAACAAATGATTTTCTTAAATAAACTTTACTATCTTGTTTAATTGTAAAATTCACAGCTTTATTAATAGCTTTTGAAGGGTCATTAATTTTTAAATTTGATAAAATCGAATAAACACTAGCTGTAAATTTTTCGCAACTAACAGTTGGTTTTTGATATGGAATGACAGGTTTATCAATAGAATCACTATTACTATCATTATTCTCATTTTTATTTTCGTCAACTACAGGTGGTGTTTCTTCATTAACAGGTGGGATTGGTTGCTTTGGAGGATCAATTTTACCTAATTTTATTAAAAGATCATTGTATGTATACTCCTTATTGTCAATAATAAAAATAGATGATTTATCAATATCTTCAATACTAGAATAGTAAAAATTACCTTTATCAGGCGAATAGAATCGAATACTATCTTCATTAAGATTGATAATACTATTCATTATAATTTTTGTTTCATTAAATTGAGTTTTTATTGAAATAGGTTTGGAATTAACTAATAATAAATTAGGTAATTCTAAAAATATATAATTGTTTTCATCAGCTCTAGTTTTGTCATCTTTATTGTATAGTGCTCCTGAAGTAAGGGTAAAATTTGGGTATCCTTCATATATTTCAAAATTTTCATCAATTAACTTTGTTTCTGAAGATAAATTGATTAAAGCCAAATTCTTATTTGTAAAAATAGGAAATTCACTATTAACATATTGTTTTTTCTTATCTCCTACATAAAACCTGCCGTGTTGTGCATACAATGTATCATGGGTATGAACCTTTGAAGGTTTGATTATTGATTGTTTTATATCTAACTTATCATCATATAAATTCTCAGTTAACTTATCATTAGCAATAATATATCCGTCATCATCAAGGACTAAAACTATGGTAAATTGTGTAAATATAAAATAAAATAAGAAAACAAAGATTAATACAACAATTCCTATGATTTTCTTCATATAACATCCCTCCAAAACTTACTACTACAATTTTTTTAGAAAATCGGTATTTTTAATTAATAATCTAGATTTCCCAGCATAATCAATAGCATCTATACTAAGATTAATAGTATAGCCATTAGAGATTGCTTTTATTTCTTGATTATCTAGTTCAATTATTTGATATTCATCATTTTTAATATCATATAATTCAATTGATTGATTATGTTTCAAAATAACATACGAAAAAGGAGATAAGATATATTCTTTATCTTGAATGGTTATTTTTGTTTCGTCTATAAAAAAATATAAGTCATTACCATCATATAAAAAACAATTTAAAACTTCTCTTTTTAATTTACCATCTTGCAAATATATTACACTGTTATCTGATGCTAAAGTAGAAAAATAGTTTACTTTATATTGTAATCCGCCAGATATTGGATAAACTAAATTCATGTTTTTTGGAAAAAGAACTTTCTTTTCTTCTACATAATACATTGGAGTTGAATCTAAAGTAACCGAAACTTCATCAAAAATAATTTTTGTAATATTTTTGTCTTTGTTTAATTTGATTTTACCTTCATAATCAAACTTAATACCAGAAAAATATTGATAAAATTTATGATCTTCAAAATAAACTTCCTCTATTTTTTTTTGGAAAAAGAAGGTAAATATAATAACTATTGCTAAAGGAATAATTGCTAAGTATTTAAGAAATTTTAGTTTAAATATTTTTGACAACTTTTTCATTTTGTATACTCCTTACTTTTTTATTATTAATAAGTATGCTGTTTATATTTTTAAAAAAGAAGTATGTTGAATAAATGGCTATAAAAATAACTAATAATGTTGTAATAAAAACTACATATAATTCAAATCTAACTTCCCTAATATAACTGACTAATAAACTGCCACAAACTAAAGACCAATATTGAATAATTGAATTAATTAAATCAAATATTAATTCAATAAAACTCTTATTAATAAAATTAAAGATAATACTTAAAAATAATAAATAACATAAATGAATGAGACTTATATTATCAAGACTAAATAAACACCATATAATAAACATATATCTTATTATTGCAACAGATAAAGCTATAGTAGATACGTTATTTAATCCTATAAAAAGTCCATATAATTTTACTTTACTTGGTTTTAAAATAAATTTTTTAAAATTAAAATTTAGTATTACAGTTAACACAATTATTGAAATTAAAAATATAATTATAAATTCAATTAGACTGAAAACATTAATTAATATCTCAAACCACATATTAGTCCTCTTTTATTATTAAACTAAATATATTGTTTGAATGCATATAATAGCCTTTTATTCCTTCATATCTTATTGAATCATTAACTGATTGGATATCGATATTTCCGTCTATTTCTCCAATAATTGGTAAGTAATCTTTCATTATTAATAAATTATAATCCTTACTCTTTATTCTAATAAGAGTTATACCTGTTTTTGTTTCAATTCCTTTAGAAATGGTAAATATTTTTGTCGTTATACTATCATTCATGATATTTACCTATATATAAAAACTTACTTTCATCAATACCATCATAAGTACCTAATAATATATTTTCTACATCAATGAGAATATCATCAATTTTACAAAAAACACCAGGTATATTGGTATAATTTTGGGCCACGAACATTGGTTGAGTAAAATAATTTCTTAATTTTCTTGCGCGGTAAAAGGTGTTTTTATCTTCGTTAGATAATTCTTCAATACCTAAAACAGCAATAATTTCTTCTAATTCTTCATACTTACTCAAACATTTAATAGCGGATTCTACCAAAATATAATGTTTTTCACCAATTTTTTCTATATCTATCAATTTACTGGTAGTTTTAAAAACATTAACGGCAGGATATAATCCTTTTTCAGCAACCTTTCGATCTAAAACTATTTGACCATCTATATGAGAAATAATGGTTTGGACAGCCTCATCTGTAAAGTCGTCAGCAGGAATAAAGATAGCTTGAAACGAAGTGATAGAACCATTTTGAGTAGAGTTAATTCTTTCCTCTATATTACTAACATCTGAAATCATAGTAGTCGGATATCCATTTTCAACAGGGGTTCTTTTTAATTCCATTGAAATTTCTGATTTAGCTTGAACGTAACGATAAATGTTATCAATAAAAAGTAATACATCTTGTTTTTTTTCATCTCTTAAGTACTCAGCTAATGTTAATCCACTATATACAGTTTTTGATCTAGCAGTTGAATTATCACCCATTTGCCCAAAAATCATTGAAATCTTACTTAATAGATTTAAACTTTTCATTTCGTCATACAATTCTTTACCTTCTCTAGATCTTTCACCAACACCAATAAACACAGCATTTGAAGATAAACTTGTATAAATGTTATTTATCAGTTCTTTGATTAAAACTGTTTTACCAACTCCAGCTCCTCCAAGAAGTCCTATTTTATATCCTTTTTGTAATGGAGCAAAAAAATCTATAACTTTTATACCAGTCCATAAAAGTTCGCCTTTTATATCAATCTTATCAAATGTTAAGTTTTTAGCATAAACATTTCTTGTTTTTATGTTTTCAATAGTATTACCATCTATTAATTCTCCAAAGGAATTAAATACTTTTCCTAATATTTCATCTGAATATTGAATTTCTAATCCATTACTTTCTTTTTCTAATTCTATTCCTTTTGCTAATCCAATAACGCTATCAAAAGGAACGGTAAAAGCAATATTATTCTTAAATTCAACAACTTCAAATCGACGAACAGTTCCTTTTATCCTTGCAAATAATATATCGTTAATTTTTATTGTATTATTAGATAATAGGACCTGGACATTCAACTGTGAGACGGATATTATCTTCCCAACTTTCATAAATAGGCACCCCTTTTATAATCTTATTAAATTTTCAATAATTTTCTTAAAGTTAAAGTGTTTTTTAACTTTTCTTTCTTCTTTTAAGTTTTCTTCTTCTATTTCATCTATTTTTTTTAATGATTCTCTTGTAACCTGTTGTCTCATTACATTTTCAGCTGCCCAACTATTAGTTTCAGCAATCCTTACTTCATAACATAGATACAATGTTACTAAATTTAATAACATTGTATTAACATCCGTTTCAACAACAAAGTCTTCATTATATTCTTTATTATCACTTTTATCTTTTTCAAAAGTAACCGGGAATAATTTTTTCTTAATAAATGCAAAACTATTAGCATTATAATAATGATTGTATACAATATTTATTTCGCTATATGATGAATCTCTTATAGATTCATATATAATTTTTTCGATTTTATTAAAATCCGCGAAAAAATTATCTTTTGTTATAGTTAAAATGATTTTATTATCATTATTATTTATTTTTTTACCTATAACAACTTTATAACAATCTTTATCCTTTCTAATGGTATCATTTATACTTGAATTAAATCCTCCACAAAAACCATAATCATTTCCAATATAAATATTCAACACTGGTTTATTAGGATTGATTTTTAAAGTTTTTTTATCCAATATTAAATTTTTATTATAAACAATCTTATCAATCATTTTAGTTAATTCGACTTCTGATTTGAAATACTTTTCAGCTTTTCTTCTAGATGAATCAACATGCAATAATGAATGAAAATTCATAACCTTGACAACTTTTTTTATTTTCACGGTTTTTCCTCGCTCATAAAATCAAAACATTTTATAATTTTTTCAATAGATCGTGGACTATATTTATATTGGATAAGACTATCTAATATCTTTTTACCATCAATCATCATATTACGTAATTCTTCATTCATATCATCCATATTTGCCATTTCATACACATCACGTGTTTCCAAATAATTTAGCAATTTTCTTCTGACTGTAGTACTTAAGTCAATAATACTTTTATCCTGAACTGCAGAACCTAAGCGAGAAACTGACAAACCATAATCTATAGCAGGTTTTTCTCCATTTTTAAAATTTTTGGCAGATAATACAATTTGTCCATCCGTAATCGATATAATATTAGTTGAGATGTAATCTGTAATATCTTCACCTTTTGTTTCTACAATTGGTAATATAGTAATGGAAGCACCATTTTTATATTGGCACCCTTTTTCAAGTAATCTAGAATGAGTATAAAATATATCAGCTGGATATGCATCACGACCTGGTGTTTTACCAGATATTAAACTAATTTCACGATAAGCTTCTGCATGCCTCTTTAAATCATCGATAATAACTAAAACATCATAACCTTTTCTCATATAAAGTTCAGCCATAGCTAATCCAAAATATGGTGTTAAAGACAAAACAGGTGGTTTTTCATCATTAAATGCAGTAATAATTATTGTATATCCCATAGCACCACTTTTCAAAAGTTCATAATAAATTTCTTTAATATCCTTTTTAGTTTTTCCTATAGCTATATATATACAAATAATATTTTTACCCTTTTGATTTACAATTGTATCAAGACAAATTTGGGTTTTACCAGTCTTTTTATCACCAATTATCAATTGCCTTTGACCTTTTCCAATTGGATAGATAAGATCTATACCTGATATACCAGTTAATAAAGGTCGATTAACTGTTCCTCTATCCATGATTGAAATATTAGGATTTTCAATACTTAGTTTGTAAAGTTTTTCAAATTTTTTTCCAACAATTTTGTCTTCACCAAACATGTCAACAACACGACCAATAGATTGTTCAGAAAAGAATCCTTTATATTCTTCGCCAGTTGATGAAACAATATCACCTATCATTATTGAACTAGTTTCTTTGAGAATTGCTACAATAACAGAATTAGGCAATATCGTATCGACATATCCAATAGCTTTATTAGCAATATTTACTTTTTCAAAAAAACTGACATTTTCTAATCCTTTGACTTCTATTATAAAATCTTGTACTTTTATAACTTTACCTATGTCGTAAACATTATCACTCTTTTTTATTTTATCAATTTTTTCTTTTAACAATTCATCAACGTAATCGTTCATCACACAGCCCCCTAACTCAAAGTATAATCATAAAACTTGTTTTTATAAATAATAACCATTCCTATACAAATAGTATCATCATACTCTGTTCTAATAAATTCATTTAGATTATCATAATTTTCGGTTTTGGATCCCACTTTAACATAAATAGTAGGATCATATTTTTCGTTTAATTCATTAACATAATCAAGAAAACCTAAACAGTCAAATTGCTCCACATCACTTATATATTTCTTTAATATAGGTTTTTCATCTTTCGATAAAAAACCATCAATAATACTTATTTGTTCTTGGTTAGAGATAACAGTTAAGTTATATATAAGATCAAAACTAAATTTTTTCTTAACTTGGTTTACTAAATTATAAAGTTGTATATCATTATTTGAAACATTACTTTTTATAAAATTAATTATAATTTCTTTTTTTTCAAAATTAAAGTTTTCAGTAATTTTTTTGTGTTTTTTAAAATACTCGTTATCCCTATATTCAGGTATGTTTAAATTTGGAAAATAAGAGAAATTATTTTGTTCTAATTTGTTTAATTCTAATTCATTATTCTTATTATTTGATTCTTTAAGTTTCTCATTTAAGTTATTAAGCATTTTAGTCTTTGATTCAATCAATTCATCATAGTCTTGAAGTTTATCGAGAAAATAATCTTTAGATTGTTGATTAATTATCTTCACTGTTCTTTTTAATACCAAAAACATTAAAAAAATCATTACTATAACTACAATTGATACTGCAATAATAATCACTAACATATCTTACCCCTACTTAATCATTAAGCAATTAATGGATTAAAGAATAATAACATAAATGTAAAAGCAAATAAAAATAATAAGAATACTGTTGTGACTATTAATATAGTCATTACTGAATGAACTACATCACTTTTAGTTTCAGGATTACGTCCGACAGCTTCTGCGACTCTTGAACCTAATATACCTATGCCAATACCAATACCTAAAAAAGCAAGACCAAGCATCGTGCCGATAGCTGATATTGTCGCTGATAATATTGTTTCCATTTCATCTCTCCTATCCGTAATTAATAATTAATATACTTACATTGAACTCCTAAATCAACAGGACTGTAATTATAAGTAGTATTTTCTAATTTCAATACTATTTCATAACCACCATTTGGATTGTCTAAAGAAGCAGACCAACCTTTATTAGAAATTGATGATGCAATATCGATATCAATTTCAGAAATTCTTAACTTATCAACATATAATGCTATTATACCAAAATCTAAGGCATAATTAGGGTTGGTTTTGAAACTAAAGTATACTTTACTATTAGAAACTTTTGTTACTTGTAAATTAAAATCTGGTTTTTGTGTTCTTATTTTTATAACATCATATATCTGTTCATAACTACTTTTAACGCCATTATCATCTTCAATGTAAGTATATCCAATACTTACATTGTATTCTGTATTAGGTTTTAAATCTCTAATTCTATAACGAGTACTTTCTTTATTTAAATTAATTCTTTTATTTGTATTAGAAGGTTCTTCTTCACCTTCTAATACAATATTCTCTTCAACTTCTACCCCATCATCAATAGTTAAAAATACGGATACATACTGATTACTTGGATCATTAACAATATAAGCTACATCTAAATATGTAATACCTGGCTCTATGTATTGAAGATTTAAATTTTTGATTAATTTTATTGGTTTAGGAATTTGAACAAGAGGATTAGAACCACCAATATTATTTCCTCCATTATTATTGTTATTGTTGTTGTCGTTATTATTATTATTATTATTAGATTTATTATTATCTTTTTTAATTAATTCTTCAATATATTGATTAGTACTACCGATAATTTTTTTTAAATCAATTTTCTCTTTCCCAACAATAATTTTTTCATTAGAAATATCGAAAGAAAATTCACTTGTTTTTAAAATAATTGGATTTATTGTTTTTATATTTACTTTATTATTTATTAATAAAGCGTTACCAATTTTATCAATAACAATAATTAAATATTCTGTAGTTGAAAATTCACCTTTTACATCAGAAATATTTTTATCAACCATTAGATACTTTCTATCTGCTAATTTATAAAAACTTGGTGTTCCTGATCTAACAATCTCGGTTTGATTAATCTTTTTTGAAATATTACCATTAGTAAATACTTGATAAGCTTCACCGTATAAATGCATTTTGTAATCATTGGGATTGAAAACAACAGTTTCCTTTCCCAATGAATACTTATTATTTTTATCTGAAATATTAAGATAATATTTTCCATTCCAATTTTTCGAAATTATTCCATCACCTTCTAATGCTATGTAATTGTATTCTTCATCATAAATAAAACTACTAGAAGTAATCTTGTATTCCATTTTCTCATATGAAAAAACTTTAGTTACACCAAGAACAAAAATTAATATTATAAATATTACTATTATTGTAAATAGTGTAAAGGACTTTTTATTTGCTTTTCCTAATTTTCTCATTTTTCCCCTCCAAACAAGAATTACTTTTAATTAGTTATAATTAATACTTATAAACCTGTGTAATTGTGTTCAATTGATGCCGTTTTAATTATTGTATTATTATGTAAAAATTGAACTTCAATGTAATATATACCAGATGAAGGTAAAGTTTCTGGTAATGTAATAAGGTAATATATTCCATCATCATTCAAATATTGTATAGGGATGAATGGAATTTCATTATCTTGTGCATAACCACTTACATTGTAAATTGAATATCTAATATCAGTAATATATGTTAATTTATAGGTGTTATAAAAGGATAAATCAATTTTTGATCGCATTATTGGATTCATTGTACTATACATATCACCTATATCAATTCCTGAATCATCTAATGTCGATGCTGTATACAATGTATCAACTTTTTCTGAATCTATTATATTATTAGAATAATCAACATATGTAGTAACTACAAGCGTATACTCTGTTGCTCTTTCTAGTTGAGTTAATTTAATTGTATTATTTAAACTTAATATGCTGTAATCCTTATCCTTGTATTGTTCTGGAGTAACATCTAGATTGTTATTATCTAATACTTTGATTGTATATGTACCACCTACAATAGTCTTATTAATATCAAAAATGTTTATTTTAAATTCTAATCCTAAATCATCTGTTGAAGTACTTGTTACTCCCACAAATGGTTTACGTAATCTATCAAGGTAAAAATCATGTGATATTTTGTTACCTAATTCTATTTCATATTGTTGACCATACAATGGAATTTGAACATATGCATACGGGGTGATGACTAAATTATAATTAGTGTCAAATGTAAAATCACTACCAGGAGGACAAAAAATTCTCTTGGTCATTTTATTTGTAAAAATTAAGTCATCTGATATTTCAATATCAACCAGCACCTTATCATATTGTCCAGATATTTCATTAAATACATATTTATATAATTCATATTTAATTTTATCATATCCTATAATTTGTTCCAAATCATAGGTAATATCAATAAATTTATTACTATAAGTAATAGCTCTAAATTTTGTGTTAACATTAGATATACCTATATTAGAAAGCGTTGAAAAATAATATACTTTTGTAGAACTTTTAAAATCTATGTCATATAATTGTTGTTTTATAATATTTGTTCCATCATGTATATTAGCAAATAACTTAAAATAATAGTGTGCTTTAGGATACAAGTCTGGTATATTAATAGGTTGATTTAATGATGAAACTGGAAAACTCATTTCTTTAACAAATGTACTTTCAATTCCTGCTTCATCTGTTTGATATAATTCTAAATATACAAGATCATTTTCAATATTCGTGACATTTATTCCATATAATTCAATCATTATATCAGCATATCTAAGTGTTGGTGCAATTTCTAATTTTCCAGCTTCATTGAGTAAACTAACACCCGGAACAATATAATTAAACTGTATAACATTTGTTCCGTCAGAAACTAATGCCTTTGTTTCTAATTGCTTAAATGTTAAATATTCATAGTTATACGAAATTCCACCTTCATCACAAGTGACAGAATTTATAGGTAGTGACTTTGTGTAATTTGTGATTAAATTTTTAATAGTTATTAAGGTCGGTGTAAACGTTCTAGTAAATATTGAACCGGAAGTTCCAAAATCACCTCTAAAATTATTTTGTTGATTAATCGTTAAATACTCTCTACTTGAAAGTGTATCTGTAGCAGTATGCAAAGCAACTAAATTTTTGGTTGTTTCAAATCCTGTTATTCCACCATCATAATAGGCTTCAACACTTACAGTAATTTCTTGATTAATAAACTCGCTAATGTCAGCTAGATCAATAATTACACTATCATTTTCTAAAGGTATATAATTTTTAACAATTGTTTGACCTTCTGAATCAAAAGTAACTTTAAGGGCTGCTATTTTCTTAATAGCGTCTATATTTTTTTCATAATCTAAAATACTTATTATTAATCTGTTTACATCTAATTGTGTATAAAATTGAAGATTAGGTAAAGTATATAATCCATCAAAATATAAAGAAGCAAGTTTTTTTTGTTGTACGTTATCTTGAGTTTTTATCAACGCTTCAGTTACATTGATACTAAATGTTCCTTTTGAAAGACTTGTAAATGTGACTGAATTAAATAATAGTGGATCTAAAGTTTCTTCAATATTTTGTGTTGTTTTAGAACTTGTCCCTATCATTGGCTCAAATCTTTGATAAACTAAAGCTTTATCAACATCGATATATCTATATTTCCATGTCATTGTAGTGGCATCTGATATAGCAGGATATAATTGAAATTCAGCTGGTTGTTTCTTTGGTGAAAGGGTATTAGATTTTAAAATAATCGGATTACCACTTTCATCATTATAAGGATATTTTGTTTCTGGTAATCCATCAAAATTCAAATCCAGATAAGCTTCATAACTAAAATAATAGTTATTGCCTCTTCTAAATTCTATATCATTAACTTCATATGGAGTACCGTCTCCTAAATAAAAATCAGTATATTCTATATTATTAGAAACATCAACTCTAACTCCTTCTGGTATTAGACATTCGTTAGTATCTGCATCATATATATAATATTTAAAATATTTTGCATATTGCTTTGAATTATCATAACCAGCTTTAACACGATATCCAATAATTGTTTCTGGTAATAGTTCAGGACGGTAGTTATCTCCAGAATCCCTGTTTCTAATTGGTATTGCATCAATTGCTTGCTCATAATCAGGCGGTAAATCTGGTACAAATCCATTAGTTTTAACTGTAACAGTTTTATTTTGTATAGGAATAATATTTTTATAATTAGTATAGTCATACGCATTAATTATTTCAATAGTATAAAATGCATCTGTTATCTCACTGTTTTTTGAACCGAAAAATTCCGGTGTTATAACAAAAGTTTTATCATAATAATTATACTTTAAATCACTCTCATAAAAAGCTAAATTTCTATCTACTTTTTTAACAGTCTTTATTAATGTACCATTTGTTGATTGACCAGCATACAAATTAAAAGTTATACCAGTTAAAGTGCCAGCTTCAAGTGTATTATCAACACCTGGATTTGTTCCTAAATTAGTAAATACAGTAAAAGCATTTAACACATTAGTACTATCTACATTATAACTGACCACAAATTCTTGAGGTTCTTTTGTTTTTACAACAACACTACCAACAAAGCAATTATCTACTGTTGGATTACCATCTTGGAGATTAACAGTAGCATATAAGGAAATTGTGTAAGTTTCGTTAGCTCTTAAGTTATTAACGGAAAGTGGTATAGCTAAATTGCCGGCAGATGTAAACGAATTAGTATTACCAGTAGAATCAGAATATACAATAGTCATAACATTTTCATCTAATCTAATTGTATTTCCTTTGTCAGTTATTAATATTGTCCCTGAAATTTTTTCGAAAGTAATATTACTTGGTTCAAATCGGATTGTTGGAAATTCAACTCCATCCATTTTAAAAACACCACTATAATCACTTTCGTATTCGATATGTTTTTCATTGTCGTAAAATTCGGCAATAATCTTAAAAGTATATGGAACCCCTCTAAAAATAGAAACTTCATCGACTAATAGATCGATTGAAGATAACTTGTCTTTATCAATTACAAATAAAGGTTTATTATCGCCACTTTCTAAATTTCTAGCATCGTATACTTCATATCTATAACCGTCAATCCCGTTATCAACATCACTAACATTATTTACTTTCAAAGTAAATAATCCGTTTTTCTTATCAATAATGAAAGATGTTAAACCTAAAGTTGGTTTAGTTTTTAAAGTACTACAATTTGTTGTCATTTCATATTCATTTAAAATGACAGCTCCGTCATATAAGAAATTCATAAGTTTTACTACATATTTAGTATTTGGAGTTAAACCATCAAATAATACATTTACTCCTTCTGGTGATTTGGCTAAAGTCCCGTCAATTTCAACTGTTTTTAATAGATCACCATAATTTGTTAATAAAACCATTTCAGCTTTTTCTACTTTTGAAAAGGCTTCAGATTTCACAGTAAAACTCAATTCGTTTTTAGTAAAATAATCCTTTTTATAATTTACTCCTATACTTTCAGTTCTAAATGCTTTAGAGATAAATTCTTTGGTGTATTCAACATCTTCTTGCATGTAAGTAGCTGTCGTAATCAAAGTATAATTTGTTTCTGGATTTAAGTTTTCTAAAACTACATTAAGATTATAAGATCCAGTATCGTCTTCTTTCATATATATTGTTTTTCCACTACTGTTTTCTATAATTTTAGTAATAATACTACTAGATAATTTTCCTTCTTCGTCAATTATTTGAATAGATACATCCATTTTATTAGAGGTAATGTCTAAATTATTGACTAAGAACGAAGGTAATATATCATTTTGGCCATCATCTTCAATTATTTCGCTAATAGTATCATCACCTGTATTTCCACCTGTACCATTATTATTTGTATTTCCACCTGTACCATTATTATTTGTATTTTTATCATCAGTTTCAACAACTTCATTCTCGGATTTGGCTGGTGTTATTTGAATATTATCATCTGAATCTATTACCATTTGTGATAAAGTAAGTATTTTATTTTCTCCAACAAAGATACTTTTGTCTTCTAAATTAAGTTTAATTTTATCTCCTATTTCAATAAGTGAATCAGATGAAATGGTTTGATATGAAACTTCCTGATTATTTAATTTAGTAATATTACCATCTGTAAAATTCAATTCGATGTAATTATTGATATTAATATCATCTTTCCCGTTAATTTTTAATTTTAATTTTTCAGATACTATTAAATACTTGTTATCAGAAGTTTTTAATATAAAATTACTGAATTTGATTTTCTTTCCAAGATTATCAACGGAATAACTACTGTTGTTATTTTCTAATAAAGTGTCATCAAAAATGTTATAATATTTTAAAAATTCACTATTAATATTATTCAAATCCATAATTACGCCTTTTTTAAGTACACTAATAGAACCATCCAAATAATGAATAAAAGCATCATTATCAGCGATTATTTTATTACCATCAATATCCGAAAACACTATTTTTTCTGGATATTTTATTTTGTATTTAGCTTCAGCTTCAAAGTAAAATTTCACAGTATCATCTTTTTTATAATTTATATCATTACTCGAAGTTAAAATATAACCATTTTTATAAAAACTTTTATAAGATTGTTTATTTATATAAAATGAAATGTAAAAAATTGCCCCAATCATTATACTTACTGAAATCACAATAAATAATATTTTTCTTTTCATAAAACACCTCTATTAATTTCTGCCCGTTACTTTTACTGGTTATTACCATTCCTATATATAATACCATAATTAAAATTAATTGGCAACATTTTCTAAAAAAAAAGTTGCTTTTTGTTTAATTTTTAGTGAATTTATAATCAAATTCATAAACGATATTAGCCAAAGATTCAATGTCTTCTTTAATGTGTGAAGCAATTATAATTAATTTTCCGCGGCTTCTTTCCTCTTCTAGTTTTTCTCTCAGTTTTTTTGCAGTTTTTTCTTCAACTCCATTAAATGGTTCATCAAGGATCAAAACCTTAGGGTCTTCCATCAAAACCTGAGCTATACCTAACTTTTGTTTCATGCCTAAAGAATACTGGCCAAATTTTTTATCTTTTTCAGCTAGCATATTTACAGTTTCTAATGCTTCTTCTTTTTCTTTATATTGACATATATAGATCTGATTATATGAATAATTAATGTAAGGATTGATTGACATGTGATAATAAGCCAAAACCATAAGTATTCTAGCCCTGCAAATAAACATTCGTATCCACCGCCATCGCAATTTGATCCAGCAAAAGAAACAAGTAATGATAAAACAAGAATAGCTAAAACATTCCAAAGCACAGCTAACATAATAGTATATATTATAGAAAATGTTAAACTAGGAAATTTTATTTTTGAAATGTACTTAAAAAACAGAATAATTTCCACAATTAATAATCCAAATAAAATAATTGATAATAATACAGCATACGCATCATAATTAAAAATTATAAATGTTAATAACCAATTAAGCAGTTGCATAACAAATACAATGATACTAAAATGCAGTAACTTTGAATAAAATTTATTCATCAGGATCTTCTTATTCATTTTTTAACTCCTATTCTTTTAAATGGGAAAATAGTCAGATTCGCTTTTCCTAATATTTTATCTTTGTTTACTAGGCCAAAAACTCTAGAGTCTGCTGATTGCTGACGATTATCACCCATGACAAAGTACATATTATTAGCTACTGTCTTTTTACCAGTAATATTTGTCAAAGTAAAGTCATCGGTGACGGTATCCTTATCAAGGTAGTTCTCATTAAACTTTTTACCATTAATATAAAGTATATTATTATCGGCATATATTTCGTCTCCTGGTAAAGCGACAACTCTTTTAATCAGTTTTTGTTCAGCTAGATCAACGACAACTATATCCCCCTTTTTAATATCATTAAAATAATAGCTTAGGCGATCTAGTATCATGATATCTCCAGTATTTAAAGTATTGTTCATCGATACCCCAGTTACTTTAACCGGCGTTATTATATAAGCTTTAATAAGTAGTACAATAACTACTACAAGGATATAGGGGATTAAATCTTTAATAATTTTTTTCTTTTCCATAATAAACAAAAAAAATAAGGCTCTTGGCCTTATTTGTTTCCTCTTTCTTTGATGCGGTATTGACCAACTATATCTCTAATATAATTTAATTTAGCTCGTCGAACTTTACCCTTTTTGACCACAGTGATAGAATCGACCATCGGAGAATGAATCGGAAATATTCTTTCCACTCCTACTCCGTATGAAACTTTTCTTACTGTGAAAGTTTCAGTTAGTCCACTACCTTTGCGAGCGATTACTAATCCTTCGAAAGTTTGAATTCTTTCTCTCTTACCCTCGGTAACTCTAGCATCGACCTTTACTTGGTCTCCAACACGAAATTCAGGAACGTCTTTTTTCAATTGTTTTTCAGTAATCTTATCAATTACATTCATCTTAACACTTCCTTTCTATAGATATTTATAAATGATCTTAGAAACAATTACCAGCGGATCACTCGTTTGTAATTATAACATAGCTACTATATTTATGACAAGTATTATTTTATCGGCTACGATTAAACTCTTCACTCATTAATCTTTCACGTAAAATATAATTTTTTCTAAGTTTTAATTCATCTTCAATAATCGATATCTTGTTATTAAGAATCATCTCTTCTTCTTCATTTAGATGTCTGTGATATTTATTAATTATTTCCTGTCTAAATTTATATACTTCATCGAGAGCTAAGTCGAGAGCATCTGGTGCTTCCTCTTCATTGTTGTCGATAAAGTTAAGCAATTTTAAAAGATAATTTATTCTTTTACTAGCTTTTTTATTAATCATTTTACTAATTAAAGTTGGCGAGATAAGAACCATCTTGTCGACATTTATGGCATCTTCAAAACGAACATTTCCCTTAGGATATATTTGATATCCTTCATTAGGGTCATATTCTAAGTATTTAATAGTTTTTTCTTCCATATTTCTAACTATTAAGTATCTTTTATTTATGCTGGCCATATATCCTCCTAATCTAGTAAATCGGGTCTATTTGCTTTAGTAATTCTAATTTGTTCTTCTTTACGATATGTCTCTATTTTAGCATGATCTCCAGATATTAATACTTCTGGTACATCCATTCCTCTAAAACTTCGGGGTTTAGTATAACTTGGGTAATCTAAAAGATTATCATTAAAACTATCATTTAAATGAGATGCTTCATCAATTACACCAGGAAGCAATCTTGTAACTGAATCGCTTATGACAAGTGCTGCTATCTCACCACCAGTTAAAACATAATCACCAATTGATAGTTCTAGATCGATAAAGTTTTTAATACGTTCATCGTATCCTTCATAGTGACCACAAATAATAATAAGATGTTTTCTAGTGCCTAGCTCGTAAGCCATTGCTTGATTATATTTCTTGCCACTGGGACTAGTAAGAATAACAAGACTATCATCAGTTTTAAGATCATCGAGTGCCAAAACGATGGGCTCAATCATTAAAACCATGCCACCACCACCACCATAAGGCGTATCATCAACCTTTTTATGAGGGTCCATAGAATAGTCTCTAAAATTAATTAAATTGACCTCTAAAGCTCCTTTAGTAATAGCTCTTTTAATAATTGAGTTATTTATAAAGCCCTCAAACATCTCCGGAAAGAGTGTTAATATATCTATTTTCATAAGAGTCCCTCTATTTTTTTCATTGTTATTTTCTTATCACCTAAGCTTAATTTTGTAACTAAAGTCTTGTTATATGGATAATAGATATTATTATCTTTAGTTTTAACTTCTAGTAGTAAGTGACCTAATCCACTATCGACAATCGCTATTATTTGACCGATCGTTTTATCCTCGATGATTAGCTCCATCCCGACCAAATCATCAATTAAGTACTCATCTTTTTCTAAAATAATAGCAGCTCTATCAGCAAATACAGCTTGATTATTTAGTTTGCTTGCTTCTTCATACTTATCTATCTCTAAAAACTTAATCATGTCAAAGTTTTTATGTTTTCGATGCCCTTGACAAGTAAAAGCCTGTTTTGATTCTCCAATATAAAGAGTCATACCAAGTTCAAAAGCTTTATCTTTACGATCAAAGTTACTAATGATTTTGACTTCCCCTTTTAAAGCATGTGGTGAAGTGATTTTCCCTATTTTTATATACTTCACTTAGCCTCCTTACCTAGTTCGTAAACAAGGATAGAGCCAGCGACTGCGACATTTAAACTTTCAACTTGATTATTCATATTGATTGTCAAATTGTTATCACAAAGGTTAAGCAGATTTTTACTTACTCCTCGTCCTTCATTTCCCAGAATTAAGACATATTTACTACGCATTTCTTTAGGTAAATCTTCGACCGCTATCCCTAGCTCGACATCAGTTCCTAATATGCTGTAAGCATCTTGTTTGAATTTCTTTATCTCGTCTTCTAGGTCACAAACTAATATATTGATACCAAAAATCATTCCTTGAGTTGCTCTGATGACTTTAGGATTATATATATCGACAGTCTCAGGACTTAAAAGAATTGAACTTACACCAAAGGCTAAACTGCTTCTTATAATAGCTCCGAGGTTTCCAGGGTCTTGAACGCCATCGAGCATTAGCACTTTATCACCAAAGTCACGATTTGAAGTCCTCATTTTACAAAGAGCTATAGCTCTAGGAGCTGACTCTAAAGTCGATATTTTAGCCATGACAGCTTCACTTACAAAGACAGTCGGCACTTCGAGTGGAAGTTCTTCACCTTCGACCAAAATTAACTCTTCGATCATATGATATCTGTAAGCTTCCAAAACAAGATGCAAACCCTCGACTAAAAAGGTCCCACTGTTTTTTCTATGTTTACGCTCTCTTAGTTTAAAATATTCTTTAACTTTATCATTTTCAGTACTGCTTATAACCATCTCGCACCTCTACTATTAGTATATCTTATATAATCAATAATTTAAATTTTTTCTAGCAATTTTATAATCTTTAAAATTTTCAGCAACTAAATTCCAAAATTCTTTAGAATGATTAGGGTGGACGAAATGAGCTAGTTCATGAACGATAACATAATCGATATAAAATATATCTTTCTTAATAAGTTCTAAGTTAAGTGTTATCTTCTTCGCTCTTATATTGCATACTCCCCACCTACTGGTCATTTTCCTAATAAATAAATCAGGATTAACTATTCTTTTAGAAAAAATCTTAAGTCTTAAATCTAGTCTTTCCCTAAATATAAGTTTTGCTTCTTTTTTTAACCACTGATCAATATTGCTTTCTTTTGATAGATAGACAGCATTCCCGTCCAATTCTATTTTCTTTTTATCCCAGTAGTTTATTTTATATTCTTTACCCAGGTAAAAGAACTTATCATTTTTACTCTTTTTAGCTTTAATTCGTAAAAGAGACTTTCTTATAAACCCTTCATTTTTATAAATTAGTTTTTCTATCTCTTTTTTGTTTACAAAAAGATTGCTATTAACATATATTTTTCCATCATCTTTTACCCTTAGATATGTATGTTTATTACTTATCTTTTTAGTGATGATGACATCAAGCTCTAAATCATCTATATATACTTTCATAATACCTCTTAATAAATTATAACAAAAAAGAGATCTTTTTGGACCTCTTAATAGTAATAGTTGCTGGTAATGTCTTCGGCATCACCATAGTAATCGTCATACTTTTCTTCTTCGTCTAAGTCTTCGATTAGTTCTTCGGTAATTGGTTTTTTCTTTCTTACTATTTTAGCTGGTCTATACTCATCGTCTCTATCATACTTTACAAAGTATAAACTTTTAAGGACGGCCAATAAAACAACGATGGGATAGATTATTACTGCTCCATATACAAGTAGTTTAATTAAGATATTTAACCATGTATCTGGACTTTCAAAACTTAACTGTGTCATTTTAATACCCGATGTGATAATCTCACCAGCTATAACGGTGCAGCACATAACGATAGCAAGAATAACTTTGAAGACTATATCTCTTGTCATCGCAAAATAGCTATACGAGTGAGTAAAAGTTTGATATAGGTTAACGACGTTAATTAGTTGGAGAACTATAACTAAAACTGCAAACAGGGTATTTTTAAACGTACATATGCAGGTGGCACTTGTCGCCAAACAGCTGTTTACACAAAGCTCTGGCAAGAGATAGGTTTTTAGAACCATTGTAAATAGAAAAGCAATTCCTAAGAAAACAATGATACTAACTATAAAGTCTCCGACTATGTAACTATTGTTACGAGATTTGATTCTTTCTATAACCTCGTCGTTAAATTTAGGTATAAAAAGATCATAGATTACTGTCACAAGTATAAAGACGACAATTAAAAAAGTTAAATTCATATATATCACCTAGCGTTATTATATATCTTTTCATTTAAAAATCAAGCATTTAATACTTGATTTTCATAATTAATTGATCTAAATAATCATCTTGATTAGCTTTAATCAAGTTGACACTAACAAAATAAGCATTATTTTCAAAGATAAAACTGCTTTGCCAAAGAGATAAATCTTTATTATAGGCATCTATTCTATTAAAGCCTTCTTCTTTAATTTTATCCATTATTTCATAACCGTTAAAGCTTAGATCATTTTCTTTAACCGTGAGCAATGTTTCCATATTTCTTAGTTCTTCTTTGATAATGCTTAGACTTTTGATCATATCTCCTTTAAAGATCAGCATATTAGTATCGCTAAATGTTTCGACAAAAGTATCAGGTAAGTCTAAAAAAGCTATATCATTATTACCCGTTTTCTTCAGGGTGTATGATTTGTAATCTTTACCGAAGATATCGAGATCGAACTCAGTTATATAACTGATGTTCTTGCGGTATATAAGCGTTGAACCAAGGTGCTCTATAATGATAAAGTTACCACTTTCATTAGCTTCTTTTACAAAGATAGTTCTGTCTTGTTTCTTACCCTTATAATACTTATTATCAACTAAGAGTTTTGCATAATTGCTAAGTTCTTTACTATTTAATGACCAGTAATCTATCTCGTAGAAGTTAGTTCCAACAATCATATTCTTAATTCTTTTGTTTTTAAACTTGGCCATTGTTATGACAGTATCTTTT
>CAZVUK010000006.1:0-17065 GCA_964630225.1 uncultured Muribaculaceae bacterium | reverse complement strand
AGTATCTTTTTGTTTTCATAAGCTGAGTATTTATTATAGTGATTATAAGTAAAGTAAGCGATAACGGATATTAGTACAAAAATGAGACAAGCAAAAAAGATACGAAGTTTTTTCTTATTGAAATTCTTTTGATAATTACTTATCGCTTCCCATTTATCTATTTCTAATTTTTCTTCCGGTGTAAAAAGGGGCAATTTTGTTTGGGTTTGTCCGAGACTAGATTGAGATGATTTAACTGGGATACCTCCAATTATATCGATTTCATCTAATACTTCCTTACTTTCAGTCTTGATAAGTGGACTACTAAGCGAAAAATTATCATTTAACTTGTCGAGGTTTTTATCTTCCATATCATCCTCATTGTAATAATTATACTACAAATAGAATACTTATATATTAATTATTAAATTCTTTGGCTTAGTTTACAGTATTTCTAAATCTACTATATCACCGGGATTGAACTTTTTATTTATTTTGACATATAAATAATTATCACTATAACCGGTTGATGACTGTCCATCATATTTTTCGATTAAAACAGGACGCTTGGTATTAATAAATTTCTGGCGATAATCTTTTTCTAATTGCTCAGATAATTCCAGGAGTTTTAAGACGCGCTTCTTTTTCGTCTTTTCATCTAACTGCTCCATTTCGGCGGCGACTGTTCCATTTCTTTTTGAGTAGGGAAAAACATGAATCTTACTGAAGGCTATTTCTTTGATTACTTTAAGAGACTCTTCAAAGAGTTCATCTGTTTCACCAGGGTGAGCTACAATAATATCAGTACTGATTGAAACATCAGGTCTAAGAGCTCTTATTTCAGCTATTTTAGCAACAAAATAAGCGAGATCATACTTTCTATTCATCAGCTTTAAAACTTCATTTGATGCAGCTTGAAGGGGTATATGAAGATGATCAACTATTATTTTATTATCTTTGATAATATCTAAAACCGGAGTATCTAATTCCGTTATTTCAATCGATGATATGCGCAGACGCTCTAAACCTTTGATTTTGAGAATATCTTTTAAGATATCAGCAAAGCTTAAACCGCGATCAACTCCATAATTACCAGTGTGAATTCCCGTTAAAACAATCTCCTTGTAATTATTGTTAACAAGTGAAGTTATTTCACCTATTACTTTTTGGGGATCTTTAGAGCGACATTTTCCACGAACGTGAGGGATGATGCAGTAAGAACAAAAATTTTCACAACCATCTTGGATTTTTACAAAAGCCCTAGTATGAGTATCAAACTTATCGATATACATATCTTCAAAATCTTCTCTAAGTTCTCCAATCATGACTATTTTATTTTTGTTTATTTCATACTCTTTTAATATATCTAAAAGTTTAGTTTTATCGCTATTACCGATAGCTATATCTATTTCTTCAGGTAAGTCTTCGTTTTTTTGAACAAAACATCCAAGGGCAACTATTAGGGCTTTAGGATTTTTTCGTTTGGCTCTTCTAATTAGTTTTTTACTTTTAATATCACTTGTGTTAGTAACTGTACAAGTATTAATTATATATATATCAAAATAATCATCACTATTAACTATTTCATAGCCATGATTTTTAAGTATATTTATTATATATTCACTCTCGTAAAGATTAACTTTACAACCTAGTGTTTCCAGTGCTACTTTCATATCTTCTCCTTGCAGTAGTAATATAATATAAAATACTGCTTTATGCAAATAGAAAACTAGCTAAGCTAGTTTAATTTACTTTTAAGTTCTTTTAACGTCTTTAAGAATTCGTTAGTCTTTTTGATCTCTTCATTTAATTTGTCAAGATCGGCAGTGTTTTCGAGTTTTAAATCTATTTCTTCATCTAAACGGCCAAAGATTGGCGAGATAATAGAAACGTTTTCTGCTCTTGGCATTCTAAGTGGATCAACGACATCTTCGATCGATATCTTCTCATCGATCGTTTCAAAATCATCCAGTTTAACGCTAGCTTTACCTGACTTTTGATATAATTCATCGATACTTATCGGCATCGATTCATCTTCTTCATAAGAGGTGTTTTCGATCGTTCTGGTTTTAATAACCTTTGATAGCTCATCCATGCTGATGATGGCATCTTCTTCTTGCTTATCTTCGAAGGCCTTAATATCGTCAAAGTCTTCGGCAGCTTTCTTGCCTGAATCGATCACAAGAGGACTAAAGGTCTCTAAAACTGGTGCTACTTTCTCTTTTACGATAGTTTCTTCTTTAGTTGCTAAGGGGACATCGAGTGCTTCAGCTGGCCCAGCATTTTGTTTTGCCAGTTCTTCTTTTAATTTTTCTAGTTCTAATTTAGCTTTGGTTTTTTCAAGTTCTGGATCTTCTTCGACATATTTTATTTCTTTAATAGGATCACTTGTACTAATCGGTTCATCATACGTAGCTATATACTCTATGTTCTCATCGGCACTAAACTCATCGGTAAAATCTTCAAGTCCAAGTTCCGCGGCTTCTTTCTTTTTAATCATCATGTCATAGATCGTAAGAGCAAATAATGCGATGATTAAAAGACCAATTAAAACCATAATTACTGTCGTCATATTAATACTTAAAAAATAAAGTATGTCTTCCATATAATCACTCCATTACTTGATAATTTATGGCACTAAGAACATAGCTTGATGCTGTCTCTGTGCGCAAAACTAGTTCTCCAAGACTTGTTGCTATAAAGCCACTGGCAATTAGGACCTCTTCTTCCTCTTTGCTAAAACCACCCTCGGGACCAATCACTATTATTATTCTATCATCTTTATTCATTTTGTTTAAGACTTTTTTGATAGAATTATTCTTTTCATTGACAGTGCAGAGTATTTTTAAATTTGCTGCTTCTTGGCATAAGTCAGCAAGGCTTAGGATATCTCCTATTTCAGGAATAGACTGTCTTTTAGATTGTTCACTTGCCTCTTTAGCTATTTTTGACCATCTGTCTTTCTTAGCTTCTTTTAGTTTAACAATACTTCGGGAAGCGGCAAAAGGAATAATCTTTTTTACTCCTAGTTCCGTTGCTTTTTGAATAATATAAGTCATCTTTTGATCACTTACTAGGGCTTGAACTAAAGTAATATCTAATAGCTCTTTATTTTCCGATAATTCTTTATATAAGTTAATTGTAACGTTTTTATCTAAAGCAATAATTTCAGCAAGATAGGTTTTGTTAGAAGCAACAACTTCGATGATATCACCTAGTTTATTGCGCATGACATTATTGATATGATGACTATCATTTAAATTAAGCACAGCAGTTTTACTATATTCATCGATAAAATATCTTTGCATTAATTACCACCCTTTTCTAAAAAATCTATTACTTCATTAATCGTTTCATTAAAATTATCATAGTTAGTTTCAAACCACTTTACATCTAATTGATTGTTAAAAAAGGTATATTGTCGTTTGGCATATCGCCGGGAATTCTTTCTAATTAAGTCTTTAGCTTCATCAAGACTTAGCTCTCCATCAAAATATTTATATAGTTCTTTATAACCTATCCCCGTTTGAAGAGCTTTAGAGTTTATTTTAGCATCATAAAATGCCCTCACCTCGTTTAACAATCCTTCATCAAACATGACATCGACACGTTTATTAATCTTTTCATAAAGCGTTTTTCTATCGGTCGTAAGACCGATGGTAACAAAGTCATACAATTTATCAAAAGCTTTATAATTATGTTTATCTTCACTTAATATTTTAGCATAGCTTCGCTCTAGCCTTCGGCGATTGTTAACGTGCAGATCGGTATCACTATCAGCTTGTCTTATTTTATCTAGCAGCTCTTCATTTGAATAAGCTGAAAAATCATAATTTTTTGTATTTTTTTGTAGTTCGTAATCATAAAGCAAAGCTTTAATATATAAGCCTGATCCCCCAACAATGACAACGTTTTTACCTTGGGCCATAACTTTCTCTAATAGACTTCTTCCAATTTTTTGATAGTCGTAGATACTAAACATCTCTTCTGGATTAACCACATCAAAAAGATGATGAATAACGCCTTCTTTTTCATCTTCCTTGACCTTGGCTGAACCAATATCAAGTCCTTTATAAAACTGCATCGAATCAGCATTGATTATTTCAGCTTTAAAATGTTTAGCTAATTTAACACTAAGCGCCGTTTTACCAACAGCCGTTGGTCCTGTTACTACGATAATCATAATTACCTCTTTCTATATATTATCATAAAAAAACTCATTATGAGTTTTCTTTTAACTTGATAAGAATTTTATCTTTTTCAAATTCAGCCTGGATCTCGGAGGCAAAAAGATTAGCTCTGAGTAAATCAGGTTTCTCTTTGTTACGAAGGTCGATTCTTTTACGTACTTCACCAACTAATAATTCTTTAGGAATATTTGATATATAGCCACAATTAGAACAACGCTGATAATAGTTGTTCGCTGCTTTAAATATAGCTGTCTCTTTAAGTGCGAAATCTTTTCCACAAGCACTAGTGTTTGATGGACGTTCTAATTTATCTTCTTTACTTACTGAATCATGGCAACATATATTTAAATCCCAAGGCAAAACATCATTAAGCAAGAGATATATCGCTTGTTTTTCTTTTTCACTTAGATAGTTGCGATTTTTATTTGATATAGTGGAAATAAACTCATTGTTTTTGACGGCCGTTTCCGTTTTTACAAGAGCAATATCTACTTCATCTGCTGCTTTATACAAGCAATTATTATTGATACAATCTTCGATATTTAATGTGTAACCACTTGTCCAAATGTTTTTACTATTATCATAACGATAGACATTAAAATACTGATCTAAAACTTGTAATTTACGGGAGATAGTATCTTTTCGTTAGCACTTTGCTACTTTACAGTTAATTCATAGCTCTTTTAAAGAGCTTTTCTAGATCGTACTTACTATAATTAATAATTGTCGGTCTTCCGTGCGGACAAGTAAAAGGATTCTCAGTTTTAAGTAAACGATCTAGTAAATCCTGCATATTTTCCTTCGTCATATGTTCATTAGCCTTAACACTGATTTTGCAAGCCACAGTAATTGCAACACGGTCAATAAATTTAGCTTTATCAAAATCATCTCCTTTAATAATAAGCTGGGCAATCTTTTCGATAGCACTACTTAGATATTCTTCTTTAAGCCAGCTTGGATGTTCTCTAATTAAAATCGTATTAATACCGAAATCCTCGATGGCAAAACCGATATCTTCGAAATGATTTATGCGCGCTTTAAGTAAAATATATTCATCATTTGGCAATTCTAATTTAACCGGTAAGAGCAGTATCTGTCTATCTAGTTTTTCCTGACTCATTTCTTTAATATAGTATTCATAATTAATGCGTTCTGCAGCGGCGTGCTGATCTATCATAAACATACCCTCTTCATTTTCGGCAATAATGTATGTACCGTGAACTAGACCTACGGGCGCCATGGATTTAATATCTTTACGTAATGGTAAATCGTTAAAATCAAAACTAAGTTCTTCGAATGATTCATCAAGCGGTTCTTCCTTAGTTGTTTCTGTTTTATCTTTATATGGAAGATACTCGTCTTCTTTTTCGGCAACTAATGTTTTAAGTTCAGGAATTAAGTTTAACGTCTCTAACTTATATTTTATTGTCTTATTAATCAAGTTTTTTAAGCTATCTATTTTAGAAAACTTGATATCTAGTTTAGTTGGATGAACGTTGACATCGATTAAACTTGGGTCAACTTCAATATTTAAAACGATAATAGGATATTTGTCGATAGGCAAGAAACCAGTATAACTTTCAATAATATATTTGTTTATTTCATTATTTCTAATATAACGTCCATTGATAAAAAGATTAATACTATTTCTATTTGATTTAGTAAGTTCAGGATAACTTATATAACCACTTATTTTATAGTCATCATTTTCCTCATCTATCTCTATCATTTTCTTAGCTGTATCAACGCTATATATTTTAGAGATAGTCTTTAACAGATTAGCACTTCCATCGGTATTGATAAGTTCTTTATCATTGTTTGATAAAGTAAAACGAACAGCAGGAAAAGAGAGGGCCATTTTACCAACATAATCACTTATACTAGCTAGCTCACTATATTCATTTTTTAAGTATTTTAATCTTACCGGTGTATTATAAAAAAGATCAGTGACAATGATAGTCGTTCCTATTTCCATCGGAGCACTGTCGATAATTTTAATTTTAGAGTTATCAACTTCGATGGTTGTACCCTCTTTGCCATCAAACGTTCTCATTGTAACTTTACTAACTGAAGCTATCGAAGGAAGAGCTTCGCCTCGAAAGCCTAAACTTTCGATATTAAAAAGATCATCTAAATCTTTTAGTTTAGATGTTGCATGTCTTTCAAATGATAAAAGAGCATCGTTTCTACTCATGCCCTTTCCGTTATCACTAACAATTATTTCTTTGATTCCACTGCTAAGTAATTTGATGTTTATTTCATTAGCACCAGCATCGATGGCATTTTCGACCAGTTCTTTTACTACATTGTATGTTTTTTCAATAACTTCTCCCGCTGCAATTTTATTGGCCAAGTCATCCGTCATAATTGTTATATTATTCATATATCCTCTAATTTTCTTCTGGCATTACACGGTATGAAAGAGTATCGGGCTCAACCAGATAGATCGTCTTAGTTTTAGTAGCATCGTTAGTTACCGTAACAACGAACTTGTTATCTCCTCTTACTTCAGCACTAAACTTGTATGAATCACTATTATAGGCCTGTTTAACAGCTTTAATAGCATCTTCTTTGTTATGCCCAAAAGTATTTTGAACATCGCGGTCATTCGGTTCAACCGGTACTACTACCTTTGTTTCAGGTTCTTTCTTCCCAGCATCTTTAAGCATGTATCCCACTCCAATAATAATAGCCGTGAGCAGCAAAATTGATGCTACTATAACCCAAAAATTTTTGTTTTTAAATATTCCTTTTCCCATTTTATTTCTCCTTAATAGTATTATATCATTTCCAAAATTATTTTAAAACTACTTATTTTTATCATATGCCTTTTTACCGATGGCTAAAAACTGCGAGATCTGTGTGCGAAGTTCACTCTTTTTAGCTTTGCTTAGCTTACTATACTGCGTACCTATTTTACCTATGTAGTTAACAATCGATTTTAATTTACTCATATCGGATACTTTGGTCCCTTCTTTGGCTTCTAGTAAGTCAAAGAGTTCTGCAAAGAACTTTTCTTTTTGTTTAACATCATAGGCATTAACCCATTCATTCAAAACTTCATTGATAAACTTAGAAAATTTAGATTGTTCGGCAGGAAGAAACATATCTTCACTGGTCTTCCAGTTTAAAACATCATGTTGTTGTAATCGGGCTTTATAGCTATCAACGAAGTATGAAATTCCACTGTTATAAAGAATCATACCGACAACCGAATCTTTAGGATAATAATTTTTAATACGATCTTTATATTTTTCTATCGTCTCAATAAGTGTTTTGTCAAAGCCCGGAGCATCAAAGCTATATACTTCTTTAATTTTATGTTGAAAGATCTTTATAGCGTTACTAGATGCATAAACAGACAGATTTCCACCTTTAGAGTGGCCAGCTACAATAAATGGGCCACGATACTTTAATAGCATTTTATTTAAGTATGATAAGGCTGCTTTTTGCGCTGGAATAGTTTTAGAAAAGCTTAAGTTAAAATCCTCTTTCCAGGAAATTAGTTTTCTATCTGTTCCTCTAAATAAAACAATATGACCATGTCTAGGTATGTGATAAGTAATGGCACTAAACTGTTTTTCAGCTTTATAATCTATTTCATCAATGTAGTTACTGATACTTACTGCTCTATAACGCTTAGCTTTAGAAACCGCTTCGATGTACTTTCTAAAACTTGGTCCTCTATACATGTCTTTGTAGTATGTTTTATCTTTCTTAAGAAGCGATTTTAGCGCTGGAATAAGCATTCTTTTACTAGTGAAAATTTCATCAAAACTAAGATAAGCAAGTACTGAAAAGATAGCAATATCTACTTCATTTAATTCTTTTTCTTCAAAACTATAGTTTTTGTATTTCTCGATATATTTTAATATGCTCATTCTAACTCCTTTAAATAGTTAAAGAGGGTTTCACCTAGTGCTTCACCTATTATGCTACTAAGTTCTTCTTTACTTGCTTCTTTCATCTTTTTCATCGATGGAAAATGTTTTTGAAGTTCTTTTTTACGAACCTGACCGATACCCGGAACTCCATCTAATAGACTGCTTAACATTCCTTTTGTTTTTATTTGTCGGTGGTAGTTAATCGCAAAGCGATGAACTTCTTCTTGAATACGTGAAAGATATAAAAAGAGAACGCTATCTTTAGCCAGCGGTATTTCATTTAGCTTTTCATCAATTAATATGCTACTTCGGTGTTTCTCGTCTTTTTTAAGACCAACTATTTCAATATCGATCTTAAGTGAATCGATAACGGCTTTGGCTACTTTGACTTGTTGTTCTCCGCCATCTACAAGAAGCAGGTCCCCCCCTTCTTCTTCACCCATAAGCACTTTATAATAACGCCTGTAAATAGCTTCTTTCATCGCCGTTAAATCATCTTTAACATCGGCATTGATTCTGTATTTACGGTAAGCATTTTTGTTTGGGACAAAGTAATCAAAGACTACCGAAGCACTAACATAAAAGCTAGCAAATAAATGTGAATTATCAAATGCTTCGATGCGTTTGATATCTTTCTTAAAGATACTGTTTAATTCCGCTATAGCTTGATTTCTTTTTTCATCTTTTTGAGCGGTCATCTCCTCTTTTTCTTCGAGCATTATCTTAGCGTTATCGCCAGCTAATTCTAAAAGCTTCTTTATTTTACCTTTGACCGGTGATGATACTTTAAGCTTTAAGTATTCACCTAAGAGTTTAGTATCGACAACCGATGGTACAATTAGTTCTTTTGGTAAGAGACTTTTTTTATCATAATATTTGATAATATATTCAAGAAGTAATTCGTCATCGTCATCCATCGAACTAAAAATATCATTATGGGTCGAAAAGATTTTTCCTTCACGAATATAAAAGATGACAACGGAAACATAATTATTATTACGATAGTAGGCAAATATATCAAAATTATTGTCTTTGGCTAGTTCGATCGTTTGTTTTGACAAAGTTATTTTGATTGACTCTAGTATCTCTTTAAGCTCTGCGGCTTTTTCATAATTCAACTGATGTGAAGCTCTATACATATCAGCTTCTATTTTTTTGACAACAGCATCATTATTACCATTTAAAAACGAAGATACCTCCTTGATTATTTTATCAATAATCTTTTCATCGACTTCTTTCACACAGTAACCAAGGCACTCTCCTAAATGATAATAAAGACAGAGATTCTTCTTTAAAGGATCACACTTTCTTAAAGGATATATTCTATTTAGTATGGCAACAGTTTTTTTAGCGGCATAGACATTGGGATAGGGTCCAAAAAGAAGAGCATTTTTCTTCTTTTTAATATTTCTAACAACTTTAAGGACCGGTCCATTTGTTTTATTTAATTCGATATACGGATAGGACTTATCATCTTTAAGTAAAATATTATATTTTGGATTATATTTTTTAATTAAATTTATCTCTAAAATAAGAGCTTCTAGTTCTGATGACGTTACAATATATTTAATATCGACAATATCGTTAACTAGCATGCGTGTTTTACCGGTTGTGGTATGCGTAAAATAGCTATTAACCCTTTTCTTTAAGTTTTTAGCTTTGCCTATATATATTATTTGGCCACTTTCATTTAGCATCTGGTAACTACCAGCTTCATTTGGAAGGAGGCTTAATTTAGTTTTTAAATCGGTTTTACTCATAGTCACTCCCATTAATATTATACCAAAATTTAGCTTATTTAAAAATTTAATTGTATAATGTATAAAGAGGTATTTATGAAGTCGGTTAAAACAAATTTAGAAAATACAATTATTATTAAAAAAAGTAAATTTATTGCTTATTTATATCCTATTGATAATGATGATATTAGTTCTTATTTAGAAAAACTAAAAGCTCTTCATAAAGGAAGTAATCATATCTGCTACGCATACCGTTTTGATGAAAAAGAAGGTTACAGCGATGATGGTGAGCCAAGCGGTACGGCCGGTTCAAGAGTACTTGAACTCTTTAAACTTAAAGGCATCGATAACAGTTTAGCTATCATCATAAGATACTTTGGTGGAATAAAGTTAGGAGCCGGACCACTGGCTAAAGCCTATCAAGAAGCTGTTAATGAGCTTCTAAGTGATGATAATTTAAGTTCATTTGTTAAAAGCAGCATAATAAATGTTAGTGTCTCTTATGAAGAAGCAGATAAATTAAAAAGAAATTATGCCGATTATTTAATAGATGAAGCATACGGGGAAGAAGTTAATTTACAATTTAATATTCCAAGTGAAATGCTTACCGACTTCCCTACTTCTTATAAAAAAATAAGACCATCTAATTACATAGAAAAAAGCTCATAAGAGCTTTTTTTAGTATTCTATTCCTTGAAGTCCACTGACTTTAAGTTTACCTGAATTAATTAGTTTTTGAACATAGTCAATTTTAATTAGTTTGTTATCGATCATCACTTGAATAGATTTTCGATTAAGTTCTGTCTTATCTTCGTTAGTTCTATATTCTTCACTTAACTCGCCAAGGTCTTCAAACGTACTGACAAGACTACTAGCTACGGCATTAAGTCCAGGTGTACCTTTAAGGATTAATGGTTTTAATTTAGATTCAGCAATTACCCCTTGATTAAATTCCGGATAAGATAGAATCAAACAGATGGTGAACATGTAAATCAAACCTGAAATAATACCTAGGATAAAGCCAAGTATCTTTGACGCTAAACCAAAAATAATCGTTGCCTTTAAGACTTTTTCTAAGACATTGGTAAATGTCAAAACTAAGTTAAAGACAATTATTACCAGTGAAAAGATAATCAAAAAGGCAATAAGTTGATAGATTATAATGTTTAATACCGTCATTCCTCTAAAGGGACCCGAGAAGGTGAAAAACGGGAAATTTAAACTGAGCCATTCTGCTAATGGATTTTTAAGAAAGAATGAGATTATAAAGACTAGCAGGAAACCAACTGTCATAACCAGTTCTTTAAAGAAACCTCTTTTCATACCGATGACTCCGGCACATAATATTAATAGTACGATAACAACATCGACGATATTTAGACTAAATATATTCATATATCCTCCTTTGAAATATTATAACATATTATTTTTTATCATTTTCAATTTCTTTTTTAAGTTCATATATTTTATTTAGAGCATCAATTGGTGTCATAGTAAGAGGATCGAGATTATTTATTGCCTCGACTAATTTGTTTTCCGTTTTTGGCATCTCTTCTTCGAGGAAAAGACTTGTCTGTGTAAATGTTTTGTTTTTACTCTCTTTCTTTTCATAGACGTTTAATATGTCTCTGGCTCTATCTATTACTTCTTTAGGTAATTTAGCAAGAGAAGCTACATGTATTCCATAACTCTTGTCGATGGCGCCACTTTTTATTTTGTGATGAAAGATTAGTTCGCCATCTTCTTCACTGGCACTGACATGGATATTTCTTAAATGATACAAATCACTTGCCGAATTTGTAAGTTCATGATAATGGGTAGAAAATAACGTTTTAGCTCCTATTTTATCGTGAATATATTCAATTATCGATTGAGCTAAACTCATACCATCAAAAGTAGCTGTTCCCCTTCCCAGTTCATCAAAGATAAGTAAACTATCTTTAGTTGCATTTGAAAGGGCATTGTTAGCTTCCTTCATTTCAACCATAAAAGTAGAGTCCCCACTAACTAGATCATCACTGGCACCTATCCTTGTAAATATCTTATCAAAAATAGGTATTTCACAGCTAGTTGCTGCAACAAAAGAACCTATTTGAACCATGATCGCGGTGATAGCAAGTTGTCTCATGTAAGTTGATTTACCGGCCATATTTGGTCCAGTAATCAGCAAGATGGTCGTTGCATCATCCATAATTATGTCATTACTTATATATTTGTCTTTGATTACTTTTTCAACGACAGGATGACGTGATGATTTAATATTGATAATATTTTTTTCATTCAAACTAGGTCTTACATAATTATTTTTATCAGCGGCAGTGGCTAGAGATAAAAGCATATCTACTTTAGCTAAGACTTTACTAGATTCTTGCAGTCTGCGAGTAAAAGCTTTGACTTTTTCTCTTATTTCCAAAAATAATCGATATTCAAGTTCAAAGATCTTTTCTTCGGCATTAAGTATAATATCTTCTTTCTCTTTTAGAATTGGTGTAATAAATCTTTCACTATTACTTAAAGTCTGCTTTCGTTCATAACCATACTCTTCTTTGACCTGATTGATAGAACCCTTTGATACTTCGATATAGTAACCAAAGACTTTATTAAAACCTACTTTTAGAGTCTTAATACCCGTTCTTGCTTTTTCCTCGGCTTCAATTTTTAAAATAAAGTCTTTAGAACCACTTCTTATTTCTTTAAGTTCATCTAATTCTTTATTGTAACCACTTTTAATGATATTTCCTTCACGAATCGTAATTGGAGCTTCTTCATTAATCGCTGTATCTAATAGCGAAAACAAATCAACAAGTGGCGTTATTGTCTCGTTATATGATAACTTGCTTAAAATATCTTTTATTTTAGGAAAAGTTGCTATCGATCTTTTCAGCTGAAGAAGATCTCTAGCATTTAGATTACCATAGTTAATTCTTCCGAGTAGTCTTTCTAAATCGTAGACATCTTTTAACTCTTCTTCTAATTCATCTTTTAAAATAAATTCGGTTAAAAACTTTTCGATACTATCATATCTACTGTTTAATTCTTTTTTATCACGCAGAGGATTTAAGATATTATATTTTAATAATCTGCTTCCCATAGCTGTCTTTGTTTTATCTAAAAGCCAAAGCAGTGAATAAGTTCTATCCGAATTTCTAATAGTTTCAACTAATTCTAGATTTTTTTGAGTATGAATGTCAAACTCTAGATATTTATTTGATCTTAATACCTCAGCTACCTGAAGATGACTTAAGTCTCCTTTTTTATTGTTTAAAATATATGCTAGGAGATGTTTAACTGTCGTCGATAGTCTTATATCATCTAAGTCTTCATAGATGTATTTGTATTTATCATCATCATTTAAATTATCGGTTATCGTAACACCGACATTGTTTAGTCTTAGCTTTTCTACTAAGGTTCTATCGATATTAGCACTGACAATAAGTTCTGAACTTCGGCGTTTAATGACTTCTTCGATTATTTTGCTTTGATCAGCATCAACTAACGTAACATAAAAATAACCGGTAGAAATATCGGCAAAACTAAAGCCAAAACAATGATTAAAATCATAGATATTAGCAATGTAGTTGTTATCTTTAGCTTCTAGAGTATCATCAAGGATCGTTCCTTTACTTACAACCTGAACAACGCCACGCTCTACTACCCCTTTTGCTTCTTTAGGATCACTTAATTGCTCACATATAGCTACTTTATAACCTTTATCGACTAACTTTTCTAGATATGGAAGATATGAATGAAAAGGAACACCACACATCGGAATCTTTTCATCTAATGAGGCGTTTCTTCCCGTAAGCACTAATTCTAATTCTCTAGAAGCTATTTCGGCATCATCAAAAAACATCTCATAAAAGTCTCCTAAACGATAAAATAAAATAGCATCTTGATAATTATCTTTAATTTCAAGATATTGTTTCATCATCGGACTAATTTTATTTCGATCAACTTCGTGTCTTTTCATCTCTTCACCTATTGATTATTATATCATAGACTTCTTTTAATCAAAAAGAAAAGTATCTTTCGATACTTATTTTTCAAGTAGAGATATTGCTTCTTTTAAGTCTTTAACAGCAACTATTTTAATTTTAGCTTTTCTTCTTTTAGCTTCGGCTTTAGCATCTTTATAATTTTCACCTATCGGGACGATAAAAAGGTCAGCTTTAGCTTTGATGGCTCCATCTAATTTATAGATAATTCCGCCGATTTCACCGATACGGCCTTTATCATCGATCGTTCCTGTTCCAACGATTTTTCTACCTCTTGAAATATCGTTAACAGCTAATTTATCGTAGATAGCTAGGGCCAAAGTAAATCCACCTGATGGTCCTTGATCTCCTCTATCAAATTTAAATTTTATTTGAGGAGCGGTTTCATAGTCATATATTTTAATAAGCATAATACCTAAAATTTCTTTGTCTTTTTCTTTGAATATTTTTAAACTTCGGCTGATCGTTTTATTTTTTCTTTTAAACTCTAAATCTATTTTATCACCTAAGCTTTTTGTAGCAATATATGCTTTAAAGCTATCGATATCGGTCATCTTATTGCCATCGTAAGTTATCAGTTCATCACCAACTTTTAAATCTTGGCGATTCTTGGGACTGGCATAGTAAAGTTTAAAGGCCGTTTTTTTTATGATAAATGACATACCAGCGGCTTCATAGGCATTTTTAGTAGCCGACTGAAGAGACTCGTGCAAGTCGAGTTGACTGCGGTTGTCGAGGTCTTCAACATTTTCACTATCTTCGTAGGCATAATCTAGTATACTATCGACTTTCCACGAAGGAATCACTTTACCTAACAAATAAGTAAGAGGGGTTCCACGAAGCTGTTTGACATATGCAAGTCTAAAGCTTCCCTTTTTCTCTTTAGCTCCCTCTAAACTTATTTTATCGCTCGTATTTAAGCTGCCTCCGCCCGTTGTTGTATAGTATGGAATAGGAGTTAAAGAAAAAGAAATAATAATAAGTAATATTATTAATTCTTTAATTGTTTCTTTAAAATTAATTTTTTTAAGTAATTTCATCAGGTCTCCTTATATTTTTATTTCGACACTTGTCATTCGCCCATCGTTAAAAACGATAATCAATCTATAATAACTATCATAAATAGAGCCAACTGAAGAAGTGTATTCAGGCATAGAGTCAATATAATCTCCGATTGCTCTTGGAAAGTCTCCTTTAACCGATTTTATATCTGCGGTTCGATATTTTGAAGCAATTACAGAATCTATGTCTAAAAATGTTTTAGAGAATAAAGTTTTACAATAAGTAACTAGAGCTAAATTATTACAGATGGCATTACCATCATATAAAATATATTTTCTAGTAGAAAGTCCACCAAAGATTTTAGTCAAAGTATTGTTACCTGGACTTCGTTTTATATCTAGTAATATAGCATTTCTAACGAGATTAGCATCAAAGACAGAGTTGACACTTTCATATTTTTCTTGAGCCTCATACTTAGCAAGAAGTGGAACAGTATTAGCAAAAATAAAAGTAAAGAGAGTCATTATAAAAAGTCCAACTACTATGGCCTCGGCCATTAGAAATCCCTTTTTACCTATCTTTTTCATAAAAACTTCACTTCCCTTTATTGATTATCTTCTAAAAGTATTATATAATAATAAAGAATAAAATACCACAAGAAAAATAAAAGGGGAAATCTATGGTAGAGTATAATTTAGCGAAGACACCAATTGTCGATATCGTTAATCAAATCATATTGTATGCTGCTCAACATAAGGCCAGCGATATTCATATGGATCCAAGAGAAGATGCCTTGATGATCCGCATGCGTATCGATGGTGATTTACAAAACCATTCTTTAATCCCCAAAGCATATGAACGTAACTTAATTACCAGAGTTAAACTGGTTTCTAATATGAATATTACCGAGAATCGTCTTCCGCAAGATGGTGCTATTAAAGGGCGTATCGGTGGAAAAGATCTCGACATGCGTGTATCGGTCTTACCTACTAATGAAGGAGAAAAAGCCGTTATTCGTATTTTGGATTTCCAAAAAGGTTTGGCGGGAATAGATGCACTTAATTTTTTACCTGCTAACTATGAAAAAGTATTAAAAATGTTGCAGGTCCCAAATGGAATTATTCTTGTAACCGGAGCAACAGGTTCAGGTAAGTCCACCACTACCTACTCGATGCTTAAAGCCTTAAACAAAGAAGATACAAATATTATTACCGTCGAAGATCCGATCGAGATGAATATCGAAGGTATAAACCAGGTTCAAGTTAATTCGGAGATTGGGATGACCTTTGCCGCAGCTCTTCGTTCTATTTTGCGACAAGATCCAAACATTATTCTTATCGGAGAGATTCGTGACTCAGAGACTGCTCAAATTGCTGTTAGAGCATCGATTACTGGACACTTAGTTTTATCTACTATCCATACGAACAACTCCCTATCGACGATCGAACGTTTACTAGATATGGATGTTGAGCGCTATCTTTTATCAAGTGCCCTAACAGGTATTATTTCACAAAAACTGGCTAGAACACTCTGTAATCATTGTAAGAGACTTAGACCTGTTACTAAATATGAAAAACACTTATTTAAAAAAGTTTTAAAGAAGAATGTCAAATTTGTTTATGAACAAGTTGGCTGTGATCAATGTCATGGCGGATTTTCTGGTCGTATGGCGCTTCAAGAGGTTCTTTATATTTCTGAGAAGCTACGTGATAAAATCGCCGATGAAAATATTGATAAAGAAGAACTTAGAGGCCTAGTCTACGATGGATCAACCGTAACAATACTTCAAGACTCTCTTTCAAAAGTTGTCGAAGGATACACAACCTTCCAAGAGATATATCGCGTTGTCGACATCGATACTGAACTTGACAGCAGCATACGCCGAGCGATAGGACTTAAAGCTCAAGGTGATGATGAAGTTAGAGAAGAAGATATTATCGATATTTCAACTGAAGATGATGACATTTCAATGCCTGATAGCTTATTTAAGCTGGATGACAGTGACTTTGTTTTAGATGGTGATGATATCGATGACGAGGACTTAGAAGATGGACTGGATATCTTCGATCATAAATTAAATACAAAATTGAATGAATTTAAACCAGAAGATTTTAAGTTTAGTGACGATGATGAAGTAGAACTTGACTTAAATACTAATATTGCTAATGTTGCAACTGGTATGGCTGATTACTCGCAACAAGAGACTCTTAATCTGGATAATGTCAAGTTTAACTATAAGGAAGTACCTGACATCGAGGAAGCAAGTGACGATAAGA